>NZ_JBFOCN010000055.1:0-3690 GCF_040907815.1 Aeromonas sp. s6 | reverse complement strand
GGCCTGTGCCAAGAGCTCGATATCGCCCGCATGATCGATGCGGTGCTGCCCAAAAACCAATCCTTCAAAGTCTCTCATGGTCAGGCGTTGGTGGCCATGATCATCAACGGCTTAGGCTTCCATAGCAGCACCTTGCACCTGTTCCCGCGGTTCTTCGCCAACAAGCCGGTCGAGCGATTGATCGGCCCCGGGCTCTGCGCCGATGATCTTAATGATGATGTGCTCGGGCGCTGTCTGGATGCGCTGTTTGCGGCCGATGTGTCGACGCTTTATCAGGTGATGGCCGAGCAAGTGGTCGCCAAGCTGGGGCTCAAGCCCACGGCGGTGCATCTTGATATCACCAGCTTTCACGTCGATGGCGCCTATGACTGCGCCGATGGCGAACAGACCGGCCGGCTGCAACTGGTGCGGGGATACAGCCGTGACCATCGGCCAGAGCTCAATCAGGTGATCCTGGAGCTGATCTGTGAGAATCAGGCCGGCTTGCCGGTGTACCTGCAAGCGCTCAGTGGCAACAGCAACGATAACAGCGCCTTTCGCGAGACGGTTAATCGCCACCTGCGCAGCCTCAAGTCCGCGCAGGAGAGCCGCTATCTGGTCGGTGATGCAGCGCTGTACTGCGCCGAGACCCTGCACCTGTTGCATCATCAGCGCCAGCTGTTCATCACCCGCGTGCCGCGCACCCTGACGGAAGCACGGAATGCTGTGGCAGCCATTGGTGAGGCGCCGCTGACCGCGCTGGGCGATGGCTACCAGGGGCGCTGGCTGGATGCCGATTACGCGGATGTGCCGCAGCGCTGGCTGCTGGTGCGCAGCGAAAAGGCCAACCATGCCGAGCAGAAAACGCTGGCCAAGCACCTGCTGGGCGACAGCACCCGCGAGCTCAAGGCGTTCACCAAACTGTGCGCGCGGCGCTTTGCCTGTCAGGCCGATGCCGAAGCGGAGCTGGCGCGCTTTGCCAACGGGCTGAAACTACTGGAGATTGTGCAAGGCCACGTGCTGACGGAGCCCGTTTACGCCAGCGCCGGCAGACCCAAAAGCGGCCAGCAACCCGACAGCTATCAGTACCGCATCGAGGGTCAGGCCGCTACCTGCCTGGAACGGGTGGAGGAGGCCAACGCCCAGACGGGCGTGTTCATCCTGGCCACCAACGACCTGAGCGGCACCCTGACCATGGCCGAACTGCTGGCCACCTACAAGGCACAGCAAACGGTTGAGCGCGGCTTTCGTTTCCTCAAAAGCCCCGAGTTTCTGACCTCATCGCTCTATCTGAAAAAGCCGGAGCGCATTGAAGCCCTGTTGATGGTGATGACCTGCAGCCTGATGATTTACGCCGCGCTGGAGCACCGTATCCGCAAAGGGCTGGTTGCCCAAGGCCGCAGCGTGCCGGACATGAAGAAGAAACCGACGCAGAAGCCAACCGCCCGCTGGATCTTCCTGTGCTTTGGCGGGATCCACGAGTACAGCCTGGGGGGCGAACCAGCCCAAGTGACCGACATCAACACCGTTCAGGAGACCATCATCGACGTTCTCGGCCCTCGATACCGGCAGATTTATTCATGAAGCGGGTGCGGAATGTCGGTTTGATATGTAATTTGCTATTGGTCTAATAGATGCGCAAACTTCCGAACCGGCAGCAAGGCAGAGAGCACCGGGCATATCAATCCGAAGTATGGAAGTAGCCCTGGGCGGACGTTCTATACCCATATCTCCGACCAATACGCGCCCTTCAGCGCCAAGGTGGTCAACGTCGGCTTGCGCGACTCGACCTATGTGCTCGATGGCCTGCTGTACCACGAGTCTGACTTGCGTATCGAGGAACACTACACCGACACGGCGGGCTTCACCGATCATGTGTTCGGCCTGATGCACTTTCTGTGATTCCGGTTCGCGCCGCGCATCCGCGACCTGGGCGACACCAAGCTGTTCATTCCCAAGGGCCATACTGCCTACGATGCACTCAAGCCGATGATTAGCAGCGACAGGCTGAACATCAAGGCTATTCGCGCTCATTCGGATGAAATCCTACGGCTGGCCACTTCGATCAAGCAGGGCACGGTGACGGCCTCGCTGATGCTGCGCAAGCTCGGCAGCTATCCGCGCCAAAACGGCTTGGCCGTCGCCCTGCGCGAGCTGGGGCGCATCGAGCGCACGCTGTTCATTCTGGATTGGCTGCAAAGCGTGGAGCTGCGCCGCCGCGTCCATGCGGGGCTGAATAAGGGCGAGGCGCGCCACGCGCTGGCCAGGGCGGTCTTCTTCTACCGATTGGGTGAAATCCGCGACCGCAGTTTTGAGCAGCAGCGCTACCGGGCCAGCGGCCTCAATCTGGTGACGGCGGCCATCGTGTTGTGGAACACGGTCTATCTGGAGCGTGCCACCAGTGCTTTGCGTGCCCACTGCAAGGCGCTGGACGATACGTTGCTGCAATATCTGTCCCCGCTGGGGTGGGAGCATATCAACCTGACCGGCGATTACCTATGGCGCAGCAGTGCCAAGGTCGGTGCGGGGAAGTTCAGGCCATTGCGACCGCTGCCACCGGCTTAGCGTGCTTTATTTTCCGTTTTCTGAGACGACCCCGACTAAGAGCAAAGCAGTGGCCTATGGCGGGGTGGTGATCGATCCCCATGGTTATTTGTTGATGCGTGAAGTGAAAAATCACTTCGACGGCTATGTCTGGACGTTCGCCAAAGGTCGGCAGGACAAGGGTGAAAGTCCTAGAGAAACCGCGTTGCGGGAGGTCTGGGAGGAGATGGGTATCAATGCCACCATCCTTATTCCCATTTCTGGGGAGTTTGCAGGCGGCACCACGCTCAATCGCTTTTTCTTGATGGTGGTGGAGCGAGGGGCACCAAACCTCGGTTACGGTAACGATGAGACCGAACGCTTATGCTGGGCGACACCCGCAGAGGCAGAACGCCTGATCGCACAAACCAGCAACCCTATTGGCCGAGCGCGTGACCTTGCGATCCTCAAGGCCGCTCAAGATAGCCTTCCTAAGATGTTGCCATTGACTCGCCCCGTGGTGCGTTGTGCCGACTGGCACAGCCGGCCCATGCCCGCAAGCCGGATAGCCGTGCCGCTGGATACGTGTTACTCAGCCTCGGAGATGGCCGCGATAGTCTGCGGATCATTGCCGATAAGTCAGGATGACAAGTGGTTTATCTTCTATGAGGATGGTGTTTTGCACTGTCACCGCAGCTGGACAGGCATTTGTATTTATCGGGTATATTTCCAGCCCGTTGCAACGGGTTGGCAGGCTCGCCAGGTAGAAATCAACCGACACCCAGGGCAGTACACTGAATCAGATGAGAGCGAAGATTTGGCTTTATTGAACACAATCCTTGAGCTGCTTTTGCTCATGAAGCCCATCTAGTCAGTTACGGCATGAACTGCGTATTCCGGTGAATTTGAACAGTGATTCCGGAATCTGTGAACACCATTTCCGGAAAGTATGCGGCCAGGGATTCTGCGAGCAGAAGCTGAGCTTTGAGGGGAGGCATCTTTTCGACTCACCGAACAAGCCAGCAGCCAAGCGCAGCGCGGCAGTTGTGGATCCAGGTCATTGGAGCATGACGGTTCATCTGACATCAGAGTTCGTGCTCTGAGGTGTCCGGAAATGGTGTACACGCAAGCCGGAATCAGCGTTCATTTTAAACCGGAATAGGTGTTCATTTTCGACCGGAATATGCA
>NZ_JBFOCN010000054.1:0-82747 GCF_040907815.1 Aeromonas sp. s6 | reverse complement strand
TCCAGCACCTCCACCGAAAAGGGGGTGTCAGAATGATGCTGATAGCCCTTGATGGTGCCGAGCAGGCGGCGGCCAAACACCTCGCCATCGCGCAACCAGGTACGACAGACCAGGCGCTCCATGGCGGGACGGGTGTACGTGCCGGTGGTTTCCGGTTTGAGCGACCAGGCAGCCCAGCGCCGGCGGATCTCCTTGGCGAGGTCATCCAGCAACTGCCCATCGACAGAGCGGGGCTGCGGCTCGATCTGGATGCCTTTGCCGCCGACAATCCGCTCCTCCATCTTGTCGAGAAGGCCGATCACAATGTCATGGTTTTCGTCCAGGGCTCTGGCCTGCTCGCGCAAGCTGATCGCCGATTGCTGGGTGGCCACGTTGGCGCCACGCCGTTCCCGCTTGGCCTGATGGGTTCTAGACGGCATTGCCGCCTCGTAGGCCATCATTCGCAAGCGGTCGCGCATCCGGTTGGCTGCCCAGCCGGGGGAGATAAACCCGACCAACTTATCTATGGCTCTCATGTAAACCTCGCGGCGGCATAGGGCTGACGGGCAGGGTTGGCCACGCTGGCGCGGCGCTGCTCCCACTCCCGCCGACCAGAGCGGAGCTCGTTGAGGTTTTCAGAGGTCACAGTGCGGCCCTGGAACGTTACCTGCTTGCCGGCCAGCACATCGCGCTCGGCCTGCAGGTACAGCTCGATCATGCTGTCGATATCGCTCAGCTTCACAGCCAGCCTCCTGAGTTTGTGCCGAGCCAGCTGTTGCCTGCTGCCGTGGGTCTTGGCTGCGGGCGGGATACCGGCTCGGCGTGGTTGATAGTGGTTGGCTGATGCCGGGCGACCAGGCGCCAGCCTTTGTGCTGGACGCCAAGGCGCACGGCGGCCAGTGAGTAACCCGCGCAGTCAGTGGGCTCGTTGCGGGCGCCGGATGGGTTAACCCAGCGATAGACGCGGCGGCCCTTGATAAACTCCAGCCGCTTTCGCTCACAGGTCAGCCCCTTGAAATAGTGTTCATCTGCCCACTCGGCGACAGGGTGGTGCCGGTAACCAGGCAGCGGCCCGGATAGCGATGCAGGCACATCGGCCAGGCGGGCGTAGATCACGTCCTTGGCGGTGTCGGTGCCGACCTCCGACAGGTAAACACCCTGCCGGTTCTTCTTGCGCGGGAAGGTGATGATGGGTTTGCCCATCACCGTGGCCCCCTTGATAGGGATATATTTGCGCGGGTTGCGGCGACAGAACTGATAGACCTCATCGGTGTAGTGACCACCCGAGTCAATCAGCACCAGGCCGATATCCATCACCTCACCATTGGCCTTGATAAACTGGCGCGAGAACTGCTCGTGCAGTCGATCCCAGATCTCGGTGTGCCCGAGGTTGCCGTACAGGCGCTGGTAGTCGAGCACCCAATGCTCCTCCCCCACGCCCCAGCCGGTGATCTCGAACTCGAAACGGTCATCCTGGGTATCAGCCCCGACAGTGATATAGAGCACCCCATCAGGGACGGGGTGCGGCCATACCTCGCGGCGGGCGGCAAGCGCCTCCCACTCCAGTTTCTCGCCGGTCTCCTCTTCCCAGGTCTCGCCCAGCGTGGTGTTGACGAAGGTCTTGAGCTTGCCCTGGTCATCCTTCGCTTTAAGGAAGTCAGAGACAATCCGCACCCATGTCGTCAGCGGGCTGTAGGCCGTCCAGATATGGAAGGTCACCGACTCGGGAGGCGGGATCGGCTGGTCGTCACTGTCGAACCAGTCGATGGAGTCCCGCGTCCAGATGCCGGTGCGCTCGCAGATCCAGCGTTCCACCGTCTCGTAATCCATCTCATGCTGGCGAATGGCGCAGCCATTTGCCTCGCACAGATAGAACGCCGAATGGTGGTTGTTGCCGTCCCACTTGATGCCGAACTCGGCATCGGGGCCGCCCCACTTGAGGTGCTGTTCTGCGTGGCAATGTGGGCACTTCACGTGATAACGCATCAGGTGCGGCGATTCGTTGGCCGCCCGCTCAATCTGGCACTGCCCCGCGATCTTGGGGGTAGAGCCACGAATTGATTTGGGATGGGTCGAGCCCTCCATCCGCTTATCGCCGAGGAAGGTGGGCGAACCCTCTTTCTCGATGTCGTCATCGAATGCGGCCAGCTCATCGTAGATCCCGAAGTCGGGAGAGGCTTCACGGTAGTTCTTGGCTGCCTTGCCGCCCCTCACCTCCAATCCGCGACCGTTGGCGAACCGCTTGAGCTCCAGGGTGTTATCCCGGTGCTTCTTGCCAAACCAGGGCGCGAGCGCCTTGATTTTCGGCACGTCACGGATCATGGGTTCAACGTGCTTTTTCACGAACAACTCGGCATCCCCATCGGTGGGTTGCCAAATCAGTCCGTTTCGCTTCTTGTGCTCCAGCAGGTAAGCGGCCACACCGAGCAACATCTTGGTGTAACCAACCCGCGCCGACTTGACGAAGTTGACCTCTCGGATGTCGTCATTGGCCATCGCGTTGATGATGGCCACCTGGAACGGGAGCGACTTCCAGCGCCCCTCCTGATAGGAGGACTCCACCGGCAGGTAGTAATGGTCATCCATCCACTCGGCGGCGGTCTGCACCGGCGGCCTGAGCAGGGCTGACAGCCCAAGGTTGACGGCAGCCGCCAGGCTACTTACTTGTGCTGTCGATATATTCATCCAGTAACTCCGGCAGCAGATCACCCATGGAGGCCGCCTCGTTGCTGGCTATGACCAGTTCGCGCTGGAGCCCCTCGATGTGCTTGGTCTGCAATTCGGGATAACGGCGGCGCATAGTGAGTGGAACGGTGTCGAGCAGACTGCTGACCTTGGCGGCGATGCGCGTCAGAGCGAACGTTGCAAACTCGGTCGGCACCTGATGGCGCTCAGCGATCCGGTTCTCGCGCTCGGCCTTGTCGGCCTGCTCCTTGGTGAGCCTCCACCGTTGGAAGTCCAATTGATCCTCGTCCATGTCTTGAGGATCCGTTGGTTGGTGTTTTTGGATCGCGTTCTCGATCCGGTTATCCACAACCGAGCGCACATCAAAGTAAACGTTGCGCCCGATCTTTTTTACTGGCTTAACTCCCCACTTATCAAAGGCTTGCACCGAGATCCCCAGGCTTGCAGCCATGTCGGATTTTTTCAGCCAGCCAGGCGCAGGGCGATCCTTGTCTGATGGCTCTGACATGAAAACAACAACCTCACTTCTTGGGGTTTCATATGTAGTGAAAAACCGCGCCTCGTCCAACCCGTCGAGGACGGGGGCTGGGGGGAGTACCTTTGACCGGGGGGTGGGGTATTGCGGTAGTTGGGTTAACGGGGTTGGGTCAATGAGAGATAGGCTCTTTCGCAGGCTAGTCCTGACGCTCGAGCTCGGTCATACGCAGCTGCCAACTCACCCGCTCTTTCGTCAGCCCGGCTGAGCAGGTCGGCGAGCACCATGGCAGGATGTCCGGCTGCCGGGCCTCCTTGGGCAGCCCCGGGATTGCTGGCGCACTGACTTGCTCGGGCTGCCAGGCGGCGGGCTTGCTCGCGCAGCCGGCCAGACTCAAGGCTAGCAGCATCGGCATCAGCTTGTGCTTGGGCGATTTGTTCTTGCGCATGCTCTCTTACCTCATCGATTTCTGCCTGGCGGCGCAGTTCTTCCTCCCGAGCCTCCAGCTCTGCCTTAGTCCTGGCCGTGGCCAGACGGGTCGCCTCTTCATCCCACTTCGCCTGCCAGGTCTTGCGCTCCCCTTCCTTCCCATTGGCTTGACCAGACCAGTAGAGCGCCACCCCACCGCCGGCCAGGGCGGCTATCACCAAGGCACCGGCCAGGAACGGCAGCACCTTGCTCTGCTGAGTCACTCCCATCACACCCCCTTGCACTTCGCATTGAGGCGCAGCCGGTCTTTCCAGAGCCCGGGGCATACCCGGTTCCCCGGTACCGAGCAGTCCTGGTTGCCGGAACGTTTGAATAGCAGGATCGCCTCGCAGGCCCCGGGGTAGTCGCCAGCGTTCAGGCGCTTCACGATGGTGGATCGGCAGAAGGCGCCGGGACCGATGTTGTGGGAGAGCTCGACATAGGCGTCGAACTCATACTGGTGGAGTGGCACCTTGATGCAGGCCTTAAGGGCATTCTCGAACACCCGCACCTCCCGAAGGCTCCTGTTCACCGCGGCGACGGGCGTGATGGTGTCACCCATCTTGACCCCTTCGGTGCTCCCAAAGCCGATAGTGGGGAGCTTGGTACCGTGTACCGGGTCAGGGTAAGCCGTCGGCCCCCACCCCTCCCGATTCAGGATCCCCACAAAGCCGGCAGCACTGAGCGTGAGCGCCGCTATGGCAATTCGTACTTTTGTCATGCCTACCCCACCTGCTTGACGCGTGGCTTGATGATGTTCGACCAGATAAACCAGCCGATCTGAACCGAAAGCCACACAAGCGTCGCGATCAGCACCCAGTCATTCAAAGAGACACCAGCCCACGACATACTCACCACCGCTACAGGAGGGGCAGATTTCGCAGTTTCACCGACCACAGTGGTAGCGATCTGCTCATGGCCTTGATTCATGAATCCACCCCAGAAACGAAAAAACCTCGGCAAGGCCGAGGTTTGAGAGCAAGAAATAAAAAAGACCACATCCTTTCGGGTGCAGTCTTCCATCATCTGTGCCAACTTTGCCAAAAATTGCAGGGGATGTAAAGACACCGATAGATCGGAGCAATAAGCGCATTCCATTGACGGAATGATTACGCTTTATTACACTCGCCTTAGTAACAAATTTGAGCAACGATTAGTAACTAATGTGGTGTTCATGACTATGTGGGAAATCGAGTATACCGATGAGTTTGAAGAGTGGTGGGCAGGGCTTACCCAAGAAGAACAAGAGTCGGTTAGCGCGTCAGTCGGTTTGTTGGAACAGTGTGGACCACAGCTGAAACACCCACATAGCAGCGGGATCAACAGTTCAAAGCATGGCCATATGCGTGAGTTGCGAACACAGCATGCAGGTGAGCCAATCCGGACACTATATGCCTTCGATCCACGCCGTGCTGCCATCCTGCTTATTGGTGGCAATAAGACAGGGGATGATCGCTGGTATGATGTTCACATCCCGATCGCAGACAGCCTCTATGATCAACATCTGGCACAACTGAGAAGGGAGGGCCTTATCGATGGCTAAGAAATTTAACGATCTGCGCGCCAAGATGACTCCTGAGTCACAGGCTCGCGCCGTAGCAAAAACAGAGGCCATGCTGGCCGAGATGCCACTGGACGAACTGCGTCAGGCTCGCGGGCTGTCCCAGAAAATGCTCGCAGAGATACTGCACGTCCAACAACCAGCCATAGCCAAAATGGAAAAGCGCACTGATATGTATCTCTCGACACTGCGCAGCCACATTGAAGCCATGGGAGGTCAATTGGAAGTTGTGGCCCGCTTCCCGGATGGAGTCGTGAAGGTCACTAACTTCGCCACCCTGGGTGAGCGCGCCATCATCTGATCGGCCAGTAGCCATGTTGGTAATGCAATAATTGGGGGGCGAAAGCCCCCTTTTCAATCTAGCCAGAAGCGGCTCTATCGCGTCACATACCCATAGCGCGCCTGTGTCGTAGACTCCTGCTGGTGGCACCAGGCCAACACCGCGAGATAAAGAGGGCGCCACCCCCTCTCCCACTGCCCGCGGGTGAACTGGCCCACCAGCACCTCAATAGGCCGCCTGACCTGACTACCCAGGATCGGACGAAGTCCAGTACCACCGCAGCGGGGACAGGCTTTGTCCATGGGCTTGCCATGTAACTTGGATAACTCCAGATCCCGGACTGTCCCTCTACCACCACAACGACAAGCGGCCCCAGGAGTGTCAGCAGTGCGGCAGTAGTGTTCCAGGGCCAACTCGGCCACCCGGCGCAAGGCCATGCCGTGGCCACGTTCCTTGTTGGCCCCCACATAGCGGGGAGCAATCTTGGTGCACTCAGCCTGCACAGCCAGCAGGGCCTTCTTGGCATCCCCCAGGTCTTTGCAGTAACGCGCCATCACCAGCGCCATGCCGGCACCATTGTGCTTCTGAACCATTCCCAATGCCGTCATCACATCACTCTTTGTCAGATGAGAACGCCCCGTTGACTGGGCCTGATAGGCCTGCAGCATCACAGAACGCGGATCCCCTACGGTAATTGCATATTCAAAGCGCACTCATCACCTCCACTGTTACCGACACCATTCCCCCTTTCACTACCGGCCCGCGCTCCACCAGCAACCGGTCGATCTGGCTATCGTCCAGCCACACCCCGGCGTGGGTCAGGGCGTCTTGCACCGCCTTCACCGTGTTATCCAGATCCCGAGCTCGCCGGTCAGGGGCCTGCACCACCAGCCGCAGGGCCAGCCGATCGGGAATCTGCTTGCCGGCTAACTTGGCAGCCAGACAGGCATCGGCCGCAGCTTTGCGATAAACCCTCCCCTCCTGGCTCAGCAGGGTTCTGGGCTTACCGCTCACGGCCACATTGCGCCAGATCCGGTTGGTTGAAGGGGGCCATGGCAGGGTCACTGTCCATGAATCAGCTTTTGGCATTGAACACTCCCAAGGAGCAAGCCAGCTCCAGTGTGTTGATAACGTGCTCCAACTGCGAACCGTGCTTGGCCTCCCAAGCTTTCCACCCTATCCGGTGCAACTCCATGTGTGGCTGGTGGGCGAGTGGGAACACCATCAGATCATGCGCCTTGCTGCCCATCACGCTCATACCGTGACCTACGACATGGTGCGCCTCGATGCCCTCGCGCTGGCCAGTCACCACACAGGGCAACTGCCGGACAAAGGCCAGGTAGGCTGCACACTCCCAGCGCTGGCGCTTGGGCCTGCCCAGGTGGAGGGCCGCGGGTTCTGGGTCGATCTGACGAATAGCCGGTTTGGCATTGATGCGGGCCCGCAGATCGGCCAGTGGATCGCGCTCTGCCACCTCAAGGCGATGATCACGATAGCGAGCATCGGTCTCCCGGTTACCACGGGGCGACCACTTCCGATCCGGTTCGATGGGTGCCAGGCGACAGGCAGAGCGCAGCAGCGGATCCGGCAATGAAGGCAGCACCTTATAGACGGTCGCCCACCAGCACAGATCCCGGGCAGTCAGGTCAGCAGCGGCCACCCCACACCAGCCAGCGACCCGCTGCAGCACAAGCTGCGCCAGCCACCCGGCCACATCGGCGAGGCGGATCGGTAACTGCCCATTGCGGTGCTCGTTGTCGTGATGCCAGCACAAAGGCAGATGGACCCCCTCCACCTCTGCGGTGACGGTTTCCCCGATGCAGCCATCGGCTATCACGCAAGCAGTGGCATTGGCGGTCAGCAGCTCCCCACCGGCGGCATTGACCACTGCGGCGCAGGCCAGGGCCGACACCAGCTCAGGGTACTGGGCCAGCAGGTCAGCCCCCTGATCGCGCACCAGGCGCACCGGCTTGCCAGCCAGTTGACGCCTCACCGCCGGCAGGCTGTCGCCCAGCGGTACCAGGGCCAGCCCCAGCGCTTCGACAAACACGGCGTTTCCTGCGCTCACGCTTGCCCCCTGATCGCATTCAACTGTTGGCGAAACCACTCACGGTGCTCTTCATCCACCTCATCGATGGCGGCCACCACAACCTCACGCCCGATCTCGTTGCGGCGACGGCGCCACACCAGCAGGTGCGCCTGCTTGATCAACTCGATGCGCTGCCGTTCAGACGATGGCAACAGGGCCAGGTTGTGACTCATGCCGCCACCCCGCGCAGGATACCGTCACGGATCAGTCGCTCCACCAGCCACTGCTGGCCCTTGCCGGTGATCAGGGGGGTGAAGCTGATACGCCGCTCGCCGTTGCTGTCAAACGAGCTCTCCCGGGTCGCGAACAGCCCGCGGTCCACATACTCCTGCATCGGCAGGTTCCAGCGCTCCCCGCGGCAACTCATCAAGATCTTGCGTTCCCTCAGCAGGGAAAACAGGGTATTGGGGCCAAGGCCCACCGTCTTGGCGAACGCCGACAAGGTGATCCCCTTCTCCACACTGGCGATCTGCTTGGCGAACTCCACCGCCGGGGCATCCATCGCCACCTTCTGTTCCAGCGCCATCTTCTGCTCGGCCAGCTCGGCAGCAAGGCGCAGTGCCTCCGGCAGGGTCTGGGGGATCATCATCGCGGGCTGGTGGGCTTGCTGCTCCAGCTCCTGCCAGCGGCGAATAATCCGGATCCGCAACTGGGCGCTGTAACCGGCCACCAGACAAAGGGTCTCGTCCTTGTCCAGCAACAGGCACGGCTGGGTGCGACCACGGCCATCCTGGTAATCGCCTGACTTCTCAGGAGATTGAATTTCCACCAGCATCTTGCGGATATCGGCCATCACGTTGTCGTGGCGCTTTCCGGTCAGCTCGGCGATCTCCACGCTGGTCATCGTCAAAGGGGTTGCCCCCCGCATCATCAGTTCCATCACCTCACCCCCATCGACACATTCGCGGCCAGATACACCGCTAACCCCACCAGCACCACCACCATCAGGGTGCCCCTCATGAAATCGCGCATGGGATCATCTCCAGCGTGGCGGGCCGCTGTTGCTGGCCGCGCAGGGTGTTCACCGCCTTCATCACCTCAGCCAGTTCGGCACCCTGTACCAGGTAGTGCCCGGCCCGGTGGGCCTGGGAGGTGAACCCCAGTTGCCGCGGGCAATCCGACACCTCAAGGCGCACCTGCACCGGCAACCAGTCCTTCACCTCCGGGTACACCGCCACCCGCACATACCGGGCGCGGCGAATGTCCCGCTCACAAGCCTCACTGAACGTCACAGCCATCACCCCATCCTCCCGGTAATCGTCACACCCTCGCGGCGCAGTTCGGCCTGCACCTGCAGCAATTCGACCTGCACCGCCTCATCCGTCACCTCGCGATCACGCACATAGACACGGGCCTCCGCCTGCATCTCGCAGGCTCGCAAAGAGACCTGGCGGCCAACAGGGGCAGACTTCGGTACCGGATTGCGCTGCAGGATGCTGGCCTTGACCTCGGCCGGGCGCGGGGCGAACTGGCGGCCGGCGTCATCGGCCAGCTCTAACACCGCCTCGCGGATCTGCTGGGCAGTGAACCCGCGCAGTTGAACGCCCCAGGCCATGGCCACGCCGCGGGCATTGGCATCCAACTGGCTGGCACTGGCGGGCCAGCACCCGGCCATCAACGGCAACAGCTCATCGGCCAGGAACATCGACATGCCGGTGCTCACCTGCAGACTGGCCTGATTCACGGGCAGACTGGTCACGTTAGAGGGGAGTGTTGTCGTCATAATCGACCCCCGCGGCTCGCAGGGCCTGGGCCTGCTGTTGGGCTTGCGCCAGATTGGACAGGGGGCGCTGGTGGCCGCCAGATGGATTACCGCGCTTGGCCTGCAGCTGGTCCCACTTCTGGCGCAGCTTCTGCGGCGACAGCACGTTGGCACACCAGAACGCATCCCGGCTCACCCAGTCATACAGCTCGCAGATATCGCGGTGGCTACGCTGGTCCAGCTCGCGCATCAGCCGGATCACGTTAGCCCACTGCGCCCAGTTCGGCTCAATGGCGGTCGGGGTGATCAACTGCACCCGCCGGAACATCCACTGCGCGGTCATCAGGTCATCACCGGTTCCCCACGCCTTGCCGCTCGGGGTTTGGATGGCAGCCTCGGGAATCACCCGGGCCTTGGGTTCGGGATCGGCAACCCCCTCGATGGCAGTTCCCTCCCCCTGCTGGTCGAAAGTCGCGTCAGCGAGTTGCGACGAAGAGTCTTTAAGATCTTTGTTTGTTTTATTGTTTATCTTGTTTAGATCTTCGGCGTGATACTCCGCGCCTAACTCCGCGCCATCAGATTGCGATACCCCCTCCGTCCCCTGCTTTGATGCGGGTTGCAACTCCGCGCGAAACTCCGCGCCAATGTGTTCTGAAACTCCGCGCTGGTAAGGGTCGTAATTGAGCAGGGTGACCAGGGTATAACCACGGGTACCCTGCTTGCTGGAGCGGCTGATCATCCCCTCCTGCTCGAAAGCATCCAGGGATCGGCGGGCACTGTCTTCGGAGATGCCACAGGCCTCCCCAAGGGAACGGGCAGAGCCTACGACCTGGCCACGCTGGATCAACAGGCGATTGCCGTTGAAGCTCACCTCGCAGCGCTCGTGCGCCGCCTCCAGCAGCAGGTGCAGCCACAGCGCCTTGCGCACCGGATCGCGGTAAAACGGCACCTCCTTCAGGCTCTTGTACAGCAGGACAAACCCACTGCGACGGTTGTCGGCCACATTGCATCCTCGCGAAACAGGGGCGGCCACCGGGGCCGCCAGTCTGACTACCTCACCCATGGCTCACCTTCTTCACTCGCGTCGGTTTGGCCGCCTTCTTGGCGTCCTTCTCCTGCTGGCGCAGCTTGCGCTGCAGCAACTTGGCCATCTTCTTTCCCTCCGCCAGGCACTTGGCAAATGCCTGCCCCTTGGCAAAGCACGGCGTGGAGCGAAAATGCCGCAGGGCCGCCTGGGTTGCGGTGTGCACCACATCCGGGGTGTATCCCCCCGCCGTCAGGATCTGCGCCACGTTGCGCTCGATAAACAGCTCAGGATGCATGGGCCACCTCCTGCAGGTGTTGCTGCAAACAGGCCAGATGGCGTTGCACCTGCTCGGCCGTGGCCGGGATGCGCAACCCGCTGTAGACCAGAAAGGCCCCCCGGGTGCCCACCACCAGCTTCGGCAACATGGGCGGGATGCACGATCGGCGACTGCCTTGCGCCCTCGGCGATAGTCCTTTAACCTTGTTCATGTTGTTTTCTCCGTGAAAATCGACCATGGTCCCGGCTGTTGACGCAGCGCGGGGCCGCTCTTTTTGTGCTCCATTCATCACTTCTCTCCTTGTGCATGTGGCCCCGGGAACGGGCGCACCTGACTGGCTACCGACTCTTCCAGGCTCAACAGCTCCTTGATGGCCCGGTGCACTGCCGCCGTGATGGCCTGCCGTTCCACGGGGTCGATCACCCCGTCTTGCCGCGCCTCCCGCAGCTCGCCAAACACTGCCGCCACCACCTCGCCCACCAGCATCACCTGGTCGGCCAGCTCTTCTTCGGTCACCGTGCTATCAGGCAGGGCCACCAGCGTATGGCCGCGGGCCAGCGCCCAGGCCTGCAGGATGGCGTTGTCACCGGTTAGCTCGGTCACCGCCATTGCCTCGGACAGGGTCAGGTGGTGGTCTTCGCAAGCAGGGTTGAACTTGTTGTTCAGGGTGGTCGGGCGCTTGGAGCCCATCAGGCGGGCCAGATCGGTGATGTTGTACCGGCGGCTCAGCTGATAAGCGGCGTCAATAGGGTCAGATGCGTGGGAGTGATCCCGCTTGACTCTCGTGGTTTGTTTTTTGGCTTCTGTCATGATGGCCTCAAGCAGATTGGTTAAGGCGCTCAGCGCCGACAGGTAACAGGCCTTCACGCTCTAACTTCTCAATCTGATAGGCCCGCAGCTCAGGGATTTCGTTACCCCACTGGTAGATTGCTTCGCGCTTGATGTTGAGCATTTCGGCCATTCGCTGGACCTGCTCAGCTCGCTTTTCGCCGAACTTGCTTAAGGCTTCGTTCTTGGTCATACAGCCCCCTGAATAAAAGTATGCTTATAGTATATTGAAAGAATGCTTCTATCAAGGCGGTATAAGATGACTTATATTTATTTTTTCAGGGGATGCGTGTGGAATCGGTAGGAGATCGGATCAGGCGGCTTCGAAAAAGCCTCGGTCTAACCCAAGTGAAGCTGGCGCAAATGCTCGGCATCAAAGCGCCAAGCGTGGTGCAGTGGGAAAGCGATAAAACAAACCTGAGCGGTGAGAACCTGCTGAATGCAGCAAAGCTGTTCGGGGTGACGCCTGACTACATCCTCTACGGCGGAGAGATTGAGCAATCAGCCGCGCCAAACATGGAGATGGCCCAGCCAGACATTCACCGGATCCCGGTGATCAGCTATGTGCAGGCAGGGGTATGGACAGCGCCGAACGAGATCCGCGAGTGCGATGGCAATATGGCCTATATCACTACCGATCTTGACTTGGGACAGCGCGCCTTTGCCATCGTGATCCGGGGCAACTCCATGGAACCGGAATTTACCGAAGGGGACCTGGTGCTGATCGACCCGGACGAACCGCTCCACCCTGGTGACTTCGTGGTTGCCAAGAACGGCGAAGAAGAGGCCACCTTCAAGAAGTACCGCCCCCGCGGCTACAGCGAAGACGGCAAAGAGATCTTCGAGCTGGCCCCGCTTAATGACGATTACGCCACCATGCGTTCGGATCGCCAGCCCATTCAAATCATCGGCACTATGGTTGAACATCGCCGAAGAAGAAAGCGCAGATAACAATTCCAATGTATCACCTAGCTGGAATAGTTTGGAGTGATTGAAAACTGTTATAAGTGAAAGGACTGAACAATTCAGCTCTAAATAGACAGCCAATTAAACAACCATAAATTCAACAATGGTGTCTTATGCATTTATTTTCTATAAGCTAAGTAAAACTTGTAAAAATAACATTGGATCTAAAAATAAAATCAAAGGATTAATATGAAAACAGTTCAATCATTATTAATAACAACCTTAGCTATTAGTGTTCTCAGTGGTTGTGCAGTGACACTGCCATTCAACAACCGCCTCTCATATCCAACATATCAAGAACTCCAAAAAGAAGCTGTAGATAAAGATTTGCCAGCGGTCATGATCACATGGGCCCCATCAAGCTTCCCAACCAGGATCGATGTTCAAGGTGCTTCTGGCTATGTGGGCAGCGCATCCCAAACCCGGATTCCGACCGGTGTCGCCATGGCAGCTAGGATCAGTGAAGCCATTAGCGCTTTCACTCAGGTTTCTCCAAATGGTCTTCCTTTACTGATTGATGTTATTGAAGCAAAGTCAAAATTCGAGTATTCAGCTGGCGTATTTAATGTAACCCCCTCTCTAGACGTAGGTGAGATAACATTCAAAGCCAAGCTTACCTTGGGCAAAAGTCAGTGGGTGAAAACCTATTTCTCACGTAAAAATGATCCATCCATAGGTGGTATGAGCGCTACAGGTATCTTGGAAGCAGCTTGGGACGATGTCGCATCCCAAGTGGCTAGAGATGTTGCAAAACAACTTCAGGCCGTGAAATAGAAACTACTGCACTCAAGCCCACCAGCACGGTGGGCTTTTTTACACCACAAAATATAAGAACTCTTACTTTTTGCTTGCGCCAACAATGTAAGCCTACTTATACTTCATCCCAGATACACCAGTAAACGGGATGAACCATGTCGAACCACCAGCCACACCGCAAGCGCATCTACATCGCCGGGCCCATGTCCGGCCTGCCAGATTGCAACCGCCCCGCCTTCCATGCCGAGGCCAACCACCAGCGTGAGCGCGGCCATATCCCGCTCAACCCTGCCATCCTCCCCGAGGGCCTGACCCAAGCCGAGTACATGGCCTGTTGCCTGCCCATGGTCATGCTCGCCGACGAGCTGGTCATGCTCCCGGGCTGGCGCGATAGCCTGGGCGCCACCGCCGAGTTCCACCTCGCCATGAAGTGCGGCAAAGTCATTCGCCAAGCCGAAGACGGCTTTGCCTGGTACCCCACCAGCCCGGAGGTGGCGGCATGAACCACTACGCCCAAGCGCTGGCCGAACTGCAGGCCCAGCCTGACCACGAGCTCAAGCAGATAGGCGACCAATGGCAAACCCCAAAGGCGCTGGCCTGGGGCCTGTTCCACCAGTTCGCCCCCACCCTGGGGCCGGTGGTGCTCGACATGTTTGCAGACGACTGCAACCACCTGGTGCCGCACTACTACGATGCCGAAGACAACGCCCTCACCCAGGAGCTGGCTACCGACCTTCGCCGCCTGGGGGGCGCTGCCTACGCCAACCCGCCCTACTCGCGCCCCTGCACGGATAGCGAGGGGAACCCCATCACCGGGATGGAGGCCATCCTCAACTACTGCCGCGAGCAACGGGCGCTGGGCGCCAAGATCATGTTGCTCATCAAGGCTGCCACCAGCGAAACCTGGTGGCCAGAAGATGCCGACTTCATCCAGTTCATCAGCGGGCGCATCGGCTTTGAGGTACCGAGCTGGTACGTGCCCCGCGACCCGAAGAAGGACAAGCCCAGCTCCAGCGGCTTCGCCTCAGCCGTGGTGATCTTCGACGCCGGCTGGCAGGGCGAGCGCCGCCCCGAGGCGCGCCTGCGCCGTGACGACCTCATCACCACCGGCAGCATCATCCTCGACATGATCCACCGCCAAGCGGTGGAGCTCACCCTGGCCGCCGATCACGTTATCCGTAACGCCACGCCCAAGCTGACCCCCGTGGTCACCCAGGAGCGACCCGCCGAAACAGAACCGGCCGCAGGGGAACCACCAGCAGCCGACGATAACGAGGCCAGCGCCGCGGCGGCGGCCGAACTGGACTATGCCGACGCCACCAGCATCATGGCCAAGCAGTTTGAGTGCGTTGATCTCGGCGAAGAGCAACAGGATACGGTCAGGGATTATGTGCAAGGCTGGCTGGACGAGCCTTATCCACTCTCCGAGATCTTCTATCGGCTCGATCTGGCCGTCGCCAACCTGCTGGCCGGCAAGCCTATCCATCAGGGCTTTGTCGCAGAAGAGAGTCGTTCCCCCACCCTGCCCCACTGGCAACGCCACCCAGCAGTGAAGGGGGTTATCTACCATATCGACGATGCGGACATCCTGACACCGGCCAGGACCGCCGAGCTGGCCGCCTGGATCATCGACAACCTGACGGCCCCAGGCGATCTTCTGGAACTGGCCACCGCCAAGGCCGCCGAGCTGTTGGCGCAGAGTGCCGAAGCCACCAGCCCAGAGCCAAACCATGCAGAGCGGAAGCTCGAGCTGCTGGATGCCCACCACCCAACCGAGGAACCCAGCACCAAGCCGCTCGAGGACTGGGCCTTTGACTACCAGAACAACGAGCTCAATTTGGGTGGCGCCGAGTGGTCGTGCTTTGTCGCCGTGTTGACCGTGCTCTATGGCGCCAAGGAGCACTACACCGCCCGGGAGGTAGCGATCGCCATCTCAGTCAGCGATGAGCAGCTCATGGACGAATACACCACTTTGGACGAGGAAACCAAGGCGCTGCTGCGCAAGGCTGTCTCCACTCTGAAGCAGGTTGAAGGATACAACTTCACCGAGGCCTTCCCCATGCTCGACCTGCACCGCCAGGAGGCTGTCATCGCCTTGCTGAACGCCCTGCATAACGAGCCGACCCTCAGCCCCGTCACGCAAAAGAGTGTGATGATCAACGCCATTACCCGAGTGAATGAGGTGGCAGCATGAGCAACACACTTCGCCGCTCCCGCGCCGTCAGGGCCAAAGTGACAGGGGCTCCGCTAAATCTGGAGTTTGCCATCAACGTGGATCTGTTCGCCGGCGGCGGTGGCGCCAGCACGGGGATAGAGCGTGGGCTGGGACGCCCGGTGCACATCGCCATCAACCACAACCCCAAGGCGCTCTCCATGCACCAGGCGAACCACCCGGAAGCCCTGCACCTACCGGAGGATATCTGGGCCGTGGATCCGGTTGCCGTGCTAGCAGGGCGCTTTGTCGGTTGGCTGCATGCCAGCCCGGATTGTACCCACCACTCTCAAGCCGCTGGCGGCCAGCCACGCAAGCAGGAAATCCGTAGTCTCGCCTGGGTGATCCTCAAGTGGCTTGCCCTCGGTAAAGCTGCCTTGCTTTCCATGGAGAACGTCAAGCAGATGCGCACCTGGGGGCCCCTCGTCGCCAAGCGGGACAAGGCCACCGGTCGGGTGATCAAGCTGGTCGAGGTTCAGCGCGGTAAGAAGACCAAGATCGAGCAGCATATCGCCGAGCCAGGTGAGCGGGTGCCACGCCAGCAGCAGTACCTGGTGCCGGATCCCAAGCGAGCTGGCCAGACCTGGCGCCGCTTTCTGGCCAGCATCGAACGCCTAGGGTATGTGGTAGACCATACAGTCCTGAACGCAGCGGACTACGGTGCGGCCACCAGCCGCCAGCGCCTCTACCTCGTTGCCCGCCGGGACGGGGAGCCAGTTTGCTGGCCCGCCCCGACGCATTGCAAGGCCCCGGCACCAGGCAGCCACCTCAAGCCGTATCGGGTAACGGCGGATCACATCGACTGGTCTATCCCCTGCCCCAGCATCTTCCTCACCAAGGAAGAAGCCCGGGCACAGGGCCTGAACGTCAAACGCCCATTGGCCGATGCCACCCTGGAGCGCGTGGCGATCGGGGTGATCCGCGAGGTGCTGACCAATCCCAAGCCCTTCATTATCGAGCTGGCCAACTGGTCAGGGCGCGGTGTCGATTCGGTTGATGCCCCATTGCGCACTATTACCGGCTGGCCCAAGGGTGGCGCGTTCGCCGTGTGCAACCCGAGTCTGGCCCCTCTGGTGGTGCGCCACTTCGGTAAAGGGGGTGAGCACGGGGTGGATGAACCTGCTGCGGCCATCATGGCCGGCGGTGGTGGCAAGTCCATGTTGGCGGCCCCCTTGATGGTGCAGGCCAATGGCGGGTTCAACACCGTGCCCGCCAGATCCGTGACTGACCCATGCAGCACCATCACCTCGAGCGGCAGCCAGCAGCAACTGGCCTCAGCCTTCATGGTGCACCTGCGCAGGAACCTGCCACCGAGCACTCCGGAAAGCCAGCTCCCCACCATCGTTTCAGCGGGCCAGCACCACGCCCTGGTGCAGACCGTGATGGCGAGCCCGGGTGAGTTCGGTCTGACACCGGAGCAAGAGGCCGGGGCCCTGCGGGTCAGCGCCTTCCTGATGCGCTACTACTCGAGCGGCGGGCAGTGGGGCGCTGTCACCGACCCGATGCACACCATCACCACTAAGGACCGGCTGGCGCTGGTAACCGTGACCTGGTGCGGCAACACCTGGGTGATCGTGGATATCGGCCTGCGCATGTTGGTACCGAAGGAGCTCTATGGCTGCCAGGGCATGCCTCGCCACTACATCCATGACCGTGGTCACGATGGCACCCCGCTCTCCATCACCGATCAAGTGCTGATGGTAGGCAACAGCGTCAGCCCGCCGCCGATGGCGGCCATCGCCAGAGCCAATAACCCGTACAAGCACCTGCAGATCAGGAGGGCAGCATGAGCATCATTCAGGAGGTTGCCGAGTGGGTTCATGCCCGAACCGGCGGCGCCATCAGCGCAGAGGTGGCAGCGGCCTTCTCCCTCACGGTCAGCAAGGCCAGCATCGTGATGGGCCAGATACACAGGGAGGCCCGCTTCACCACCCGGGTTGAGCACTTTTGCATGGTCGGGGAGAACGGCAGAGGGCGGCACACTCGCCGCCTCTTCGTGGACCAAGTGCGGGATCCGCAATGGCACAAGACGCCAGTGATCGGCATCAACGACGAGCAGCAGATTGTGAGGTTCGACAGCATTGTCGAGGCGGAACGAACAGGCGGGTTTGTGCGGGTCAGCATCACCCGGTGCCTGAACAACTCTCAGGCGACCCACGGCGGCTATCGCTGGGCGGTCGCATCAAGCGAACAGAATGGTTAGAGGAAAATCATGACTAAACGTTACTTTGCGTATGACCCGGATGGCGGCCTTGAAACCTTCGCCACCGAGCAAGAAGCCATCGCTTTTGCCAACAAAGTCATAGATGACTACCGCGATGCGGCAGACGATGGCTGGGATGATCTTGTTGAGCAGGTTTGCTGGGGTGAAATCAAGCAAAAAGCCGTGATGGATAACCAGAAGCCGGGGCCAGGAACGGCCTTCTGTTACGCCTGCGATTACGGGCTGGTCGACCTTCCCGCGATGGCTGAGTGAGAGGAGAATCGACCATGTGTAACTGTCAGGCAATGGCCCGCGATCTCAGTGAGACAATGGGCGGGAAGTATCCGGCAAGCCTTCATGCCCCATTGTGTGAGGACTTTCAGCAGGTGCCATTTACCAGGATCGAGGTTGATGGTTCAGGGTGCATCGTCCCCGAGTCTGAGGCCGACGCCGTTATTGCCGGTCTGGGTGATGAAGAGTACAGCGTCAGCACGGTTCATTTGACGCAAGACCAATTCGACAGGCTGCCCGAGTCGGCCGGTTTCTGAGTTAGAGGAAAACACGACATGAACGATAAAGCCGAGCGGTATCAGGGCGACACCGTGGTATTCGATACCGAAACCCTGGCCATGGACAAGAAGGCGGTGGTGCTCACTCTCTCTGCCGTCCGCTTCAACAAGCACGATGCCGAGGTGGGGATCACCATCGACAATGGCCGCCTCTCCACCGAGGGCGAGAACGTCCTGCACCTCAAGCTGAATGTGACCGAGCAGTTGCTGGCGGGTCGCACCGTTGACCCGGGGACGGTGGCTTGGTGGAACAAGCAGGGTAAAGAGGCCCGTGACGGTATCATCAACGGCAGCAATACCCCGGTGCGGGAGGCGCTGATCCTGCTCTCCGATTTCATGAAGGGAGCACAGCCCTTTGCCCGCGGCACCGACTTTGATCCGCCGATTCTGGTCTCCCTGTTCGAGGACTTCAGCCTGCCGGTTCCATGGAAATACAACCAGGTGCGGGATGTACGGACCTACATCGATGCGCTATCTGGTGGCAGCAAGGGGTATCTGGATGAGTGGCAAAAGCCAGACTGGTTCGTCCCCCATCACTCACTTCATGACTGTATCCGGGATGCCGAACAGATGCAGCTGGCAGAAGGACAAGTGTCGCGGGGTAATGAATGAAAGGCATCAACAAAGTCATCCTGATCGGCAACCTGGGTCAGGATCCTGAAATCAGATACACCTCGGGTGGCATGGCGATCGCCACCCTCTCTCTGGCCACCAGCGAAAGCTGGCGCGACAAGCAGACCGGCGAGCAGAAGGAACGTACCGAGTGGCACCGGGTGGTGCTTGTGGGCAAGCTGGCCGAAGTGGCGGGCCAGTACCTGAAGAAGGGTTCACAGGTCTATGTGGAAGGGAAACTGCAGACCCGCAAGTGGCAGGACCAAAGCGGTCAGGACCGCTACACCACCGAGGTGCAGGTCGACAGCTTCACCGGGGTACTGCAGATGCTTGGCGGCAAGCCGCAGCAAGGCAGTTCGCAGAAGGCTCAGTCCCAGCCACCAGCCAGGCCTGCCGCCACCCCATCTGCGGGCCAGCAAAGCAACGAGCCGCCATTTGATTACGATGACGACCTGCCGTTCTAGGATTCACCGGAGGATTTATGTTAGAGCCCATTGAGAAAATTGAGCAGAAAGAACTGATGGTGATGCTGGGAAAAGGTCGAACCGCCTTGTATCACCTCCGCAATAAAGACGCGACCTTTCCCAAGCCTATCGACCACCAGCCCCTGCGCTGGATCAAGTCACACATCATGGCCTGGATTGATAGCCACAACCGGATCAGTGGCAACGCCTAGCTCCCGCTGGATCACTGTCCACCAGCGCTCATAGGCAGCCGCTTGATCCTCAAGCCAGTCATGTTTGTTGTAAACAGCCATCACGCCAGTCAGGGTGTGCCCCAGCATCACTTCGGTGATATGGGGCGACACCCCCAATTCCGATAGCCGGGTCGACAGCGTTCGACGAGCATCATGAATCCTCCAATGGGGGATCCCCAGGCTGCTGCGCAAGCGGCTCACCAACCGATTACATGAGTGGATCTCCAGCGGCCCATTCCCCTCCCCCTGACCCGGGAACAGATAGACTGGGTCCACCGACGCCATGGCTGCTCGTTCGAACAGTTGCTTGCCCACCGATGTGATGGGGCGGCGGATAGGCCGGCCGGTCTTGCTGATCTCCGCCGGTACGGTCCAGACCATAGACTCGAAATCCAGGTCCTGACGCTTGAGCGTTCTGGCCTCGGACAGCCGGCACCCATAGACCAGACAAAGCAAGTGAATCACTTTGTTGCCGGTTCCGGCCCGGCTGGCCTCAATGGCCCGCCAGATCTTTGCAACCTCTGGCACCGTCAACACCCGGTGACCGGTCTTGGCGGGGGCGCCAACATCCCTGGCCCGCAGACTCATCATGTTGGGCATGTTGATCGTGCCGCGGCGAACATGCCAGTTGAAGCAGGCCTTTAGCCCCGTGATCACCACACGGGTAACCCCGGGTGCCCGTTCGCTGATGGCATCGAAATAGCTCAACCACATGTCCATGGTGATCTGGCTGATTGGCCGGTCAGGCAAGCGGTTCTTCACCGACGAGAAGGTATAGCGATAGTATTTCTGGGTACCTTCTCGGCACTCCCGCATCACGTACTTCTCGAACCACTCATCAAACAAGGCTGCAGGCGTAGGCTCGTCGCCCGAGGCACTGATCGGCGCAACACCGCTTTTGAGCTCATCGGCCTTTATCCGGGCCTCTCGCAAGGTCAGAGCCGGGTACCGACCAAGAGAGGTCCGAACCCGCTTCCCGTCGACCACATGCCGAACCTGGAACGCAACCACCCCCTTCGGTGAGACCCGGACACTCAACCCATCACCGTCGCTCACTTCGCTCGGGCCAGCATATGGTTTACCATTCACCCCTCGAAGCCAGCTATCTGATAACGCCATTGCTACCCCATTAAAATTTTGTACCACTCTCATGGGGTGTTTTGTACCAGATAATGTACCAGCAGGCCATTGAACAACGTCAGGTTTGGGTGAACGATGAAAGTGTCTTCGGAATTTGCACCTCACCAGAACGGCACTAAACCCTGAAAAATCAATCAGAAGCGCGAACACACAAGAACACATGAGCACATCAGCGAAGCAGACCACCCAGCCCACTTACTACTTCCACGACTACGAGACCTTCGGCATCAGTCCGGCCAAAGACAGACCGGCGCAGTTTGCGGGCATTCGCACCGACGGGGATTTCAACGTCATCGGCGAGCCGCTGGTGATTTACTGCAAGCCGCCGGCGGATTACCTGCCGGAGCCGGAAGCCTGCCTCATCACCGGCATCACGCCGCAAAAGGCGATGAAGGACGGCCTGTGCGAGGCGGACTTCATCCGCCAGATCCACGCAGAGTTCGCCACCCCGGGCACCTGCGTGCTCGGCTACAACAGCATCCGCTTCGATGACGAGGTGACCCGCTACACCCTCTATCGCAACTTCTATGACCCCTATGCCTACGCCTGGCAGAACGGCAACTCCCGCTGGGACATCCTCGACATGCTGCGGGCCTGCTACGCCCTGCGCCCGCAGGGGATAGAGTGGGCGTTTGACGACGAGGGCAAGCCGAGCTTCAGGCTGGAGAAGCTCACCGTCGCCAACGGCGTGGCCCACGCCAACGCCCACGATGCGCTCTCGGATGTGCTGGCCACCATCGAGATGGCCAGGCTGGTGAAAAAGGCTCAGCCCAAGCTCTTCGAGTACCTCTTTGATCTTCGCAACAAGAACAAGGTGAAGGCCCTCATCGACGTGGTGACCATGAAACCCCTGGTGCACGTCTCCGGCATGTTCTCCCCCTGGCAGGGGTGTGCAAGCTGGGTGTCGCCGCTCGCCTGGCACCCCACCAACCAGAACGCGGTGATCATGGTGGATCTGACCCGTGACCCCACTCCGCTTATCGAGCTCTCCTGCGAGGAGATCCGCGAGCGCCTCTACACCAAAAAAGAGGAGCTGGGGGATCTGGCCGGCATTCCGGTCAAACTGGTGCACATCAACAAGTGCCCGGTGCTGGCCCCGGCCGCCACCCTGACGCCGGAGCGGGCGGACGAGCTGGGCATCAACCGGGCTCAGTGCCGCAAGAGCCTGGATCTGCTGCGGGCCCACCCCGAGGTGCGGGAAAAACTGGTGGAGGTGTTCAACCAGGAGTTTGCCGGCAGCAATGACGGCGACCCCGACACCCAGCTCTACGCCGGTTTCTTCGGCCACGGCGACAAGTCCACCATGGATCTGGTGCGCGCCACCCCGGCGGATCTGCTGGGGGAGCGGGAGTTTGCCTTCACGGATCCCCGTCTGCCCGAGATGCTGTTCCGTTACCGCGCCCGCAACTGGCCCCACACCTTGAGCGAAGCGGAGCAGAAGCGCTGGCGCCTGCACTGCAGCGACTACTTCAGCCGCCGTCTGCCGGATTATGTGCCGCGCCTGGAAGCCCTGGCGGAACAGAACCAGGGGAACGAACGGAACTTTGCGATTCTAAAGAGTCTCTATCACTACCTTGAAAATCTATGAGATGTGAGCCGTTTCACAGTTAAAAACCGATGCGTTTCCCCGGCTCGCGACATAATGGGCAGGGAGCCCAAGCTCCTGATAGTGTGAATATTTAGATGCGCTGACGGCATGGATGCCGTGCTTTCGACTGTTGGGGAACTCTCGTTTTATGCGTTCAGCTCTGCCTGCTTTGACACTCGTCGCCTGTGCCCTGCTGCCCCAGGCCGCCCTCGCTGGCGCCCGGTTCGAGGTGCCAGACTACCTCTTGCGCCTGCCGGAGCAGACCTACCGGCTCATCGAGCACAACTTCAGCACCCTCTACCAGCAGACCGACTTCACCCCGCAAATCACCAACAGCTATTTCAACCACTCGGATCTCTACCGCTTCGCCGGCATTCCCCTGGCCATCACGCCGCAAAACGGCTTCCAGATGGAGGTGTTCGGCCAGCTCTACAACAAGTCGTCCCAGATCTATGCCCAGATGAGCCAGGATCTCTCCCTCTATCGCACCCTGCGGGTGGACATGATGGGGGATCAGAGCGACGAGATCGCCATCGGCATGGGGCTCGGCATCCCCCTGACAACCCGCCTCACCGTCAAGGCGCTCGCCTCCAGCAACGAGATCCCGGGCTATGGCTCCGCCAATTACGCCATCGGGATGGAGTGGCACTTCTAGAGACCATTTCGCCACGTAAAAAAGGCTCCCGAGGGAGCCTTTTTGCAGTGCAACGCCATCAGGGGTAGCGGATCACCGCCCCCTGCCCCCCTTGCAGCACCAGGGTGCTCCCCAGGGGCGTCTCGTCCCAGAAGTCCGTGCCCCCCGGCGCCAACGGGAACTCGCAGGGGTGCTCCCCCCAGTTGAACAGGCAGAGCAGCTCGCCGCCCCCGGGCAGCGCCACCCGCCCGCGCTCGAATGCCATCCCCTCGAAGCGGGCCGCCGGGGTGCGCGCGGCGCACAGGGCCAGCAGCTTGCCAAGGCGCGCCCCTTGCGCCTCGTCCAGATCCTGCAATCTGTCCCCCGCCAGTACCATGCCACCGCTCGCCACCAGGGCGGCCAGGTGAAAGTCGTACTCGACGCGGCTCCCGTGCTGGCCCGGAATATCCCGCAGGCAGACACAGTCGGGGTCCAGCACCCAGAGCCGCTCGTGCTGCCAGGCGCGGCAGAAGGCTTCTCGCGCTATCTGGCGAAAACGGGGGCCCTGGCGCTCCACGTCATCGCTCACCCGCATGCCGTGCACCAGGCCGAGGCTCGGCCACAGCGGCGCATTGCAGCCGAGCAGGAAGGCCCCCTCCCCGGCGCCGCGCAGGATGGCGGCCATGCCGCGCCGATAGGCCTCTACCCGGGTGGCGGCGGGGTCGTGGAAGCGACCTCCGTGGATGGCCCCCCAGAAGTTGGCATCGAGCTTGAAGTAGTGGATACCCCACTGGGTACGCAGGGTGCGAAATACCTGCTCCAGGTGCGTCTGCACCTCGGGGTGGGTGCCATCCAGCACGTACCAGGGGGTGCAGCGCCAGCCCCCGTAGGTGACCCGCTCCGAGGGGAGCGGCAGGCCATCCTCCCCTTTCACGAACCAGTCAGGGTGCTGCTGGAACACTTGCGAGCCGGGCTCGGCGATAAAGGGGGCGACCCAGAGCGCAGGCTCGCAACCGGCGGCGCGGATCTCCCCTGCCAGGGCCGCCACCCCCTCCTCGAACTTGGGTGAAGGAGTGAGCCAGTCCCCCATCTTCGCCTGATAGCCATCGTCTATCTGCACGTAGCGCAGGGCCGGGAAACGCTCGGCCCGCACCGCCAGGTTCTCGCGAATGTCCGCCGCGCTCACGTTCGCGTAGTAGTGATACCAGGAGCACCAGCCGCTCGGGCGCGTGGGCACCTCCCCCACCAGGGAGCCGTGCTCGGCGGCGATATGCTGCGCCAGCGTCGCGAGCAGGGCCTCCCTGTCCGGCCCCTCCAGGCAGATCAGCGCCTCGCTCTGCCAGTGTGCACCCGGCGCCAGAGTGCGCCCTTCGGTGTTCATCACGATCTCGAGGCGCCCGTCGGGATGGAGGCGAAATTCCCCGCCAAAGCGCTGGCAGCTCGCAAAGGCCAGCAGCAGCCAGCCCCCCTCCAGCGCCACCAGCAGCAGGTTGTGCACCGTGTGGTAGCCATGGTCGGCGGTGATGCGATAGACAGACGCATCGGGGCAGCGACCCAGGTGCTCGGGGGCATTCCAGCGCCCCCCGGTCTGGGCCAGCATCTGGAACCCCTCCCCGTAGATGGCCGCCTCGGGCGCAAGTCCGAGATCCCCCTCAAACAGCCGCCAGTGGTGGACGGCCTCGGACTGCTTCCCGGTGTTGTCGAGCCTCACCCGGCAAAGCGGCCCCTCCCACTGGCGGGTTTGCAGCAGGGTGTCAGGGAGGGCGGGATCGGCGGGCAGTTGGCGCAACCGGGCCAGGAGAGAGGGGGTCGACATGGGAACTCCTTCTTGTAAATGGGGATGAAGCCGGGGCCATTGTATCCCCTGCGGGCCAGTTGACCCTGTTCCCTCCCCCCCGTGCCTGTTAAACTGCGACCTTGCTCACACTTGCCAAGATGAGGCCCCCGTGCTGCTGCAACGCACCCTGCGCTACCTTCGTGATTTTCTGGTCATCATCGCCTGTCTGCTGGCAGGCAAGGCCGTGGCGGCCATCCTGCCCTTCGCCTTCCCCGGCAGCATCATCGGCATGCTGCTGCTGTTCGTGCAGCTCTCCTTGCAGATCGTCCGCTTCTCCTGGGTCGAGCTGGGGGGCGGCCTGCTGCTGCGCCACATGGGGGTGCTGTTCGTGCCGGTGGCGGTGGGCCTGGTGGCCTGGCTCGAGCCCCTGCGCCAATCCTTCGGTCTCATCATGCTCTGCGTCGTGCTCGGCATCGTGCTCATCCTGGGCGCGGTCGGCCACCTCTATCAAAGGATGAACAAGCCATGATCCTCTGGTTCGCCCTGCCCCTCACCCTGGCCCTCTATTTCATGACCCGGGCCCTCTACCGCCGCCTGCCCTGGCCCGTCATCAATCCGGTGCTGATCCCCACCGCCGTCATCATCGGCCTGCTGCTCTGGCTCGATCTGCCTCTGGATCAGTACCAGCAGGGGGCCTCGCCCCTGACCGCCCTGCTGGAACCCGCCGTGGTGGCCCTGGCCCTGCCGCTGTACCAGCAGGCACGCCAGATCCGCGACAAGCTCACACCCATCCTGGCCTGTACCCTCACCGCGGTGCTCATCTCGGTCTGCACCACCCTGGGAGTCGGCCACCTGATGGGGGCGGATCCGGCGCTGCTCGCCTCCATCGCCACCAAGTCCATCACCACGCCGCTCGCCATGAGCGTCAGCCAGTCCCTCGGCGGCATTCCCGCCATCGCCGCCGCCGTGGTGGTGGTGGTGGGGATCCTGGGGGCCCTGGCGGGCTATCCCCTGCTCAAGCTGATGCGGGTCACCGACCCCGAGGCCCAGGGACTCGCCATGGGAGCCTGCGCCCACGCCATCGGCACCGCCGCCTCCGCCGAGCAGGGGGTGACCCAGGGCGCCTTCTCGTCGCTGGCCATGGTGGTGTGCGGTGTGCTGACCGCGGCCATCGCCCCCCTGCTGTTCGCCCTCTACCACTGGCTGACCTGATCCCCGCTGCCGTGGCCGCCCCTGCGGCCATGGCCTCTGTGCCCTTTCACCGTTTCCATCCGATACCCTCGCCTCCCTGATGCCGGGAGCTGGCGCACAGATTGCGAAAGACAAACGTTTCCTTTACCATCCCCGCCCCTTTGCCCATCAAGACGTGAGCGCGCTCACACAATTCGCCGCGCTTGCTCCCTACAATGGCCCCCCAATTGGCCTTTGAGGACACAGTATGCATCCCCGCTTTGCCAAGCCATTCGAGACCCTTTCCGCCCCGCTCCAGGCCGCCCTGCTGCCCATGCTGGGGGACGATTTCCAGGCCCGTTTCACCCCGGACCAGGTCGCGACCCTGAAAGCCGCCACCGGGCTGGATGACAGGGCCCTGCGTCTGGCCTTGCTGCCGCTGGCGGCCGCCTGCTCGGTGGCCCCCATCTCCAGGTTCTTCGTCGGCGCCATCGCCTGCGGCCTGAGCGGCACCTGGTACTTTGGCGCCAACATGGAGTTCGCGGGCCAGGGGCTGTTCCACTCGGTCCACGCCGAGCAGTCCGCCATCTCCAACGCCTGGCTGGGTGGCGAGACCGGGATCTCCGAGATCACCGTGAACTACACCCCCTGCGGCCACTGCCGCCAGTTCATGAACGAGCTGAGCACCGCCAAGACCCTGAAGGTCTCCCTGCCGGACGATCTCAGCGAGCTGCAATCCTTCCTGCCCCACTCCTTCGGCCCCGCCGATCTCGAGATCACCGATGCCCTGATGAGCCCCCAGGCCCATGACGAGCTGGTGCTCGAGAGCGACGACCCCCTGTGGCAGGCTGCGCTCGCCGCCGCCCGCCAGAGCTATGCCCCCTACAGCCAGGGCTATGCCGCGGTGGCGCTGCAGTTCGAGGACGGGCGCATCTTCTGCGGCCGCTATGCCGAGAACGCCGCCTTCAACCCGAGCCTGCCGCCGATGCAGATGGCCTGCGCCCACGCTGTGCTGGGTGGCGAGGATCTCGCCACCGTGCGCCGCGCCGTGCTGCTGGAGAGCAAGGATGGCCAGATCAGCCAGCGGGACTCCGCCCAGTCCACCCTGAAGGCGCTGGGCTCGGTCGAGCTTGAGTACAAAGCCGTCTGACCCCGGCATCCGCCAACGGGAAGGGGAGCTGCGGCTCCCCTTCTTGCTCTCTGCCCCTCACCCCCTTTCTCTGCGCCTCTGGCGCCGTGCATCAGATGCCCTCTTGCCCCATGTGAGGGCGGCCTCCCTCCGATGACCTTATTGGCAGACCTCCTCTGCGGTGGCGGGAAGCCCAGGTTAAGGGGCCAAGACCCCACCCCGCCCCTTGCGGTCCCCGTGTGTGACCCCACAATGCATTTGCCAAGCCACTGGGATCCCGCCTTTCCATGGATTTTGCAAATGCTGTTCCCTCGATGCGGAGAGGTATGGCGGCGGCGGGAAACGTCGGGGAAGGGGTCAATGCCCCGCCCCCGCCCCTTGCAGCCCCCGTGTGTGACCCCAAGATGCATTTGCCAAACCACTGGGATCCCGCCTCTCCATGGATTTTGCAAATACCTTTCCCTGCCGTTCCCTCGACGCGGGGCGGTATGGCGGCGGCGGGAAACGTCGGGGAAGGGGTCAATGCCCCAGCCCCCTGTCGGCTTGCTTCCCCCTGAAATACAGCGGGGGAGCCACTGGCTCCCCCGCTGTCATTGATGTGGCCGATATGGCGGTACCGACCCCTGTCAGGACTCCCACAGGATGCGCTGGCTGCCGGACCAGCGTTCGCCGATGTCCGCGTATTTTTGTTCCAGCAGGTGGCGGCGGATCTTCATGGTGGGGGTCAGCACCCCGTTCTCGATGTTCCAGGGGCTCTTGACCACCAGGATGCCCCGCAGGCGAGCATGGGATTCCAGCTTGTCGTTGACCCGGTTGAGGGCGGCCTCCAGCTGGGCTTCCACCCCGGCTTTGTCCCCCTTCATGGCGCTCTCGGCGAGCTGCACCAGGGCAACCGGCTGCGGCATGCCGTAGCCGATGACGCAGAGCTGCTCGATGATGGGCTCCTGCCCGAGCATCCCCTCGATGGGCACCGGGGCCACGTACTTGCCCTTGGCAGTCTTGAAGACATCCTTCATGCGGCCGGTGATGGTGAGGTAACCCTCCCTGTCCAGCTTGCCCATGTCACCGGTGTGCAGCCAGCCCTCGGCGTCGATGGCCTCTGCACTGTGCTCGGGATCCTTGTAGTAGCCCACCATCATGCCGTCGCAGCGACAGAGGATCTCCCCCTCGTCGGAGATCTTGATGGTCACCCCGGGCCCGGCCTTGCCGACGGTGCCTATCTTGTCCGCCCGGAACGGGTAGTTGAGGGTGGAGTAGGCGTGGTTCTCGGTCATGCCCCAGGCCTCGGTGATATGGATGCCGATGCTGTGATACCACTCCAGCAGCGCCGGGGCCACCGGCGCAGAGCCGCAGCCCAGCACCCGCGCCTGATCCAGCCCCAGCCCCTTTTGCAGCTTGCTCTTGATGAGGCTGGAGACGAGGGGGATCTTGAGCAGCAGCGCCAGCTTTTTCTGGGGCAGCTTCTCGTGGATCTTGATGCGGAACATGGCCCAGAGCCGCGGCACCGAGATGAAGACGGTGGGACGGCAGCGCTTGACGTCCTCGATGAAGGTGTCGAGGGATTCGGGGAAGGCGATGGTGGCACCGCTGAACAGGCTGCCGCCGTAGATGTAGACCCGCTCGGTGATGTGGGCAAGGGGCAGGTAGGAGAAGCCGCGATCCTCGGCGGTGAGGGAGACCGCCTCCACCAGCTTCTCGCAGGACCAGGCGTAGCGCTCCACGCTCAGCATGGCCCCCTTGGGCTTGCCGGTGCTGCCGGAGGTGTAGACCAGGCTCAACAGGGCATCCGGCGCCTGCACCGGGGTGTCCGGGATGGGGTCGTATTGCGCCAGCAGATCGTCCCACTGGTGGGCGGCCGGCATGGTGTCGTAAGGCAGGGCGATACGCAGCAGATCCCCGGGCACCCCCGCCTCCTGGCTCTTCCAGTCGTCCAGCTTGCCGACGAAGATCGCTCTGGTTTCGCTGTGGCGCAGCACGTATTCGATGGTGTCGACGTTGGCGGTGGGGTAGATGGGCACGCTCACGTATCCCCCCATCTGCATCGCCAGATCGGCAATGAACCACTGGGCGCAGTTCTTGGAGAGCAGGGCCACCTTGTCACCGGGCTCCAGGCCCAGGGCGCGCAGTGCCGTCACCATGCGCCGCGCCTCGTCGGCGACCTCACCCCAGGTGAAGTCAACGTATTCGCGGTGGATGGTCTGACGCAGATAGATTCGGTCGGGACACTGCCGCTCCCAGTGATAGAGCATCTCGAGCGGCAGTCTGGTGGCAATGCGTGAGGTGGAGGCCATGGTTTAATCCCTGAAACAAAAGGCGAGCCTCATTATTAACCTTTTGATAACACTCAGGGAAGCAGATTACTTAAACTTGTGTTTGAACTGCGAATGGGATCAAGCTTCCGCCTGGGCCTGCAGACGCTTCCACATCTCCTGCACCAGCACCTCGTCCTGCTCGGAGAGCTCACCCTGCAAGATGGCCTCGTTCAGGCTGCGCAGCACATAGCTCTTGACGTCCCGCACCAGGGTCTTGCCCTCCAGCTCGGCGCGCGCCACCGCAAGGGAGATGTGCCCTCGCAGATAGCCGCCCGCAAACAGCTCGTCTTCGCTGGCCGTGGCGACCATGGCGTCGATCAGTCCCAACAACTTGTGTTCAAAATCGTGAATCGTCATTTAACGCAGCCTCATTTCCGGGGTTGCCGGCAAAAAATTCGGGGAGTGGAACCGCGATCCGGTTGATCGCGGCTCTCTGGCGCCAGGCCAGCCGCATCCTTGATGTCCTATTCCGGGTTGGCCACCGGGTAGATGACCTGATCCTTGTATCCCGTGGTTATGCGCAGATAACCACTCAACGACCGGTTCAGTGCCGGATCGTCGGTGTCCACCAGCAGCGGACGGCCTTCTAGCGCCGCCAGCTTGGCTTTGGTGGCGAGCACCTGGATATGCTCGCGCCCGACGGCCCGGATCACGTCTGGACTCAATTGCTGATTTCCGCGCCCGAACAGATGTCCCTGACCGCCGATCAGGGTGATGATCAGACGGCAGCGACGGCCGCGGATCCGGGTCAGGATCTCGGCGGCGCTGAGATCCTGCCCGATAAGTTGGCCATTTTCCACCAGATCCACACCGAGCAAGGTATTTTCCAGACCCAGCTCACCCATGCAGGCGGCCACCGTGCTCCCCGACCCCATCAGGTAGAGGGTATCGGGCTCCATCTGCTCCACCACACCGGCGGCAAGATCGGCGAGCACCAGCTCCTCGGACTCCCGCCCCCCCTGCTTGACCGCCTGCACGTAGCGCAGATCCCCGGGCACCAGCAGCTGCCCGTAGTGGCGGGCGCGCACCTTGCCGGCGCGAAACGCCTCCTCGTCGATGTCCATCACCTCCGCATCCACCAGGCTCAGAAGCTCCCCTGCGATCATTCTGGCCGCCACCCGGCCGCTTGCCGCCGGCGTCACCCCGTAGACCCCGGAGTGGATTTTGCACCCCGCCGGGATGCCGAGCACATGGCAGGACTCCCCCACCGCCGCGCAGATGTCACGGGCGGTGCCATCGCCACCGGCGAAGAGCAGCAGATCCACCCCGGCATCGCGCAGGGCCAGGGCGGCGGCCCGGGTATCCTCGGCGCTCGTCTGCGCCCCGGCAGGCCGATGGACGATGCGATGGGGCAGCCCGAGCTCTGCGGCAAGCGTCTCCCCCATCTCACCGGCCACCGTCAGCAGCTCGAATGACGTGGTCAGCTCGCACAGGGGCAACAGGGCCTGGCGGGCCCGCTCCCGGGCCTTGGGGACGGCCCCGCGCGCCAGCGCCTCGGCGACCATACCGTCACTGCCCTTGAGACCGACGGCCCCGCCGATGCCGGCGACGGGGTTGATGATGAGCCCTAATCGAAACATGTTTCCCTCCTGTTGGATCGCCGCCATTTTATCTTTTCCCGCCACTGGGACAAGCCATGACCCCCTGCTAAAATGCGCGGCTTCTACCTCAATCACTGTTCAACCAAGGTTCAATCATGCTGGAATGGATTGCTGACCCCTCCGCCTGGGTCGCGCTCGCCACCCTGACCCTGCTCGAGATCGTGCTCGGCATCGACAACATCATTTTCATCTCCATCCTGGTGGGTCGCCTGCCGGAAGCCCAGCGCCAGAAAGCGCGCATCCTGGGGCTGGGGCTCGCCATGGGCACCCGCATCCTGCTGCTGCTCTCCCTGGCCTGGGTGATGCGCCTCACCGAGCCCCTCTTCACCGTGCTGGGGGAAGCCATCTCGGGACGGGATCTCATCCTGCTGGTGGGGGGTCTGTTCCTCATCGCCAAGAGCACCCACGAGATCCACCAGAGCCTGGAAGGGGCCGCCGAAGAGGCGGGTGTGGTGAGCAAGACCGCGGGCTTCCTGTCCACCCTGGTGCAGATCGCCATCCTCGACATCATCTTCAGCCTGGACTCCGTCATCACCGCCGTGGGCATGGCGGATCATGTCCCTGTCATGGTGCTGGCCATCATCATCGCCGTCGGCGTCATGATGTTTGCCGCCAAGGCCATCGGCGACTTCGTCGATACCCACCCCACCATCAAGATGCTGGCCCTCTCCTTCCTTATCCTGGTCGGGGTGGCGCTGATGGCCGAAGGGCTGGATCTGCACATTCCCAAGGGTTACATCTACTTCGCCATGGCCTTCTCGCTGGTGGTGGAGATGATCAACATCCGCCTGCGCGGCCACCAGGAGCGGGCCAAGTAAACCGCGACCTGCCGAGAGATGGCCAAACAAAAAGCGCGACCCAGGGTCGCGCTTTTTTATTGCCCCGCCAACGGGGCGCCTTGGGCTCAGAGGGCGTTGCGAGCGGCCACGGCGTCCGCCAGGTTGCGCAGCAGCACCTCGGTATCGGCCCAGCCGATGCAGGCGTCGGTGATGCTCTGGCCGAAGGTGAGCTCGCACCCGTCCACCAGATCCTGACGCCCTTCCACCAGGTGACTCTCCACCATGACGCCGAACACCGCCTTGCTGCCGGTACGCAGCTGACCGGCCACGTCCTCGGCCACCAGCATCTGGTTCTTGAACTGCTTGCTGCTGTTGGCGTGGCTGAAGTCGATCATCACTTTCTGGGGCAGACCCGCCTTGTCCAGACCACTCACCACCTCATCCACGTGACGGGCGCTGTAGTTGGGCTCGCGGCCACCGCGCAGGATGATGTGACAGTCCGGGTTGCCAGCGGTCGAGACGATGGCGGAGTGGCCGTACTTGGTCACCGACAGGAAGTGATGCGGGGCGCTGGCGGCGCCGATGGCGTCGATGGCCACCTTGATGGTGCCGTCGGTGCCGTTCTTGAAGCCCACCGGGCAGGAGAGACCGGAGGCCAGCTCGCGGTGTACCTGGGATTCGGTGGTACGGGCACCGATGGCACCCCAGCTCATCAGATCCGCCACGTATTGCGGGGTGATCATGTCGAGGAACTCGGAGGCGGTCGGCAGCCCCATGTCGTTGAGATCCAGCAAGAGCTTGCGACCCAGGCGCAGGCCGTCATTGATCTGGCAGCTGTTGTCGAGGTAGGGATCGTTGATCAGCCCCTTCCAGCCCACTGTGGTACGGGGTTTTTCGAAGTAGACCCGCATCACGATCTCCAGCTGATCTTTCAGCTCGTCGCGCAGCACCTTGAGGCGTTTGCCGTATTCCAGGGCGGCGACCGGATCGTGGATGGAGCAGGGGCCGATCACCACCAGCAGGCGATCATCGTCGCCGGCCAGGATGTTGTGGATGGCCTGACGGGATTCAAACACGGTGGCCGAGGCGGTGTCGGTCGCCGGAAACTTCTCAAGCACCGCAACCGGGGGCAATAACTCTTTGATTTCACTGATACGAACGTCGTCGGTTTGATGCTGCATGACCAAGTTTCCTGCTAGATGACTGCGATAAAGAGATCTCAATCTAGCCCTGTGCCGGGTCGGTGTAAATAGAAAATTACATTCTTCGACAAGGAATTTTATTATCGCACCTTGCAAGTTTGCATAATGCTGCTAGGAGGCATGAAAAAAGCGGGGGCAGAGATGAAAAGGCCCGCACGAAGCGGGCCGAAAGGGCTCAGGCCTGACTGACGCTGGCCAGCTTGTCGAAGTAGTCCGGGAAGGTCTTGGAGGTGCAACCCGGATCATTGATGGTGACCGGCGTATCGGAGAGTGCCACCAGGGAGAAGCACATGGCGATGCGGTGATCGTTGTAGGTGTCGATGGCCGCGTGTTTGAGCTGTGCGGGCGGGATCACGGTGATGAAGTCGTGCCCCTCCTCCACTTCCACGCCCAGCTTGCGCAGCTCGGTCGCCATGGCGTGCAGGCGGTCGGTCTCCTTCACCCGCCAGTTGTAGATGTTGCGGATAGTGGTGGTGCCCTCAGCAAACAGCGCCGTGGTGGCGATGGTCATGGCCGCATCCGGGATGTGGTTCATGTCCATGTCGATGCCGTGCAACGGCCCCTGCTCGGCCTCGATGAAGTCATCGCCCCAGGTGATGCGGGCCCCCATCTTCTCCAGTACGTCGGCGAAGTGGATGTCCCCCTGGATGCTGTTCTTGCCGATGCCGGTAACCCGCACCTTGCCCTTGATGGCGCCCGCCGCGAGGAAGTAGGAGGCGCTGGAGGCATCCCCTTCCACCAGGAAGTCCCCCGGGCTGACATAGGTCTGGTTGCCCTTGATGTAGAACACCTTGTAGTCGTCGTGCTCGATGACCACCCCGAACTGCTTCATGATGTGCAGGGTGATGTCGATGTAGGGCTTGGAGACCAGCTCCCCCTTGATGTGGATGCGGGTGTCGCCGGCCGCCATGGGGGCCGCCATCAAAAACGCCGTCAGGAACTGGCTGGAGACGGAGCCGTCGATGTGGACATCGCCACCCCAGAGCCCCTTGGCATCCACCACCAGAGGCGGATAGCCATCTTTCTTCAGGTACTGGATGTGGGCACCCGCTTCGCGCAGGGCATCCACCAGGTGGCCGATGGGGCGCTCTTCCATGCGCGGCTCGCCGCCCAGGGTGTACTCGCCGGAGCCCAGGCACAGGGCGGCGCACAGGGGGCGCATGGCAGTACCGGCATTGCCGAGGAACAGGTTGACCGGTGCCGAGACCGCGAAGCTGCGACCCAGACCGTGCACGGTGCACTCGGTCTTGTCGGCGGAGAGCTTGTACTTGACGCCGAGCTGGGTCAGCGCCGCCAGCATGTGGCGGATGTCATCGCTGTCGAGCAGGTTGGTCAGCCGGGTGGTGCCCCGGGCCAGGGCCGCCAGCAGCAGGGCCCGGTTAGAGACACTCTTGGAGCCGGGCAGATTGACCACCCCGGCCACACTAGAAATGGGTTCCAAACGCAACGAATTCATAGACTTCCTGTTCGATCTCAATTAAATCACCTGACCGGACGTTAACAGCCCGCGTCCCCCGCGGCAAGTTCGACAGTGGCACGACCGCGGGAGACGGCAGCCTGGGTCAGGATGGGTCTGAAAAACAGACGCCGGGGAGTCCCCGGCGTCTGGCAATGGGGAGACACGCCTCAACCGTGGCGTTTGGCAAAATCATCCATAAAGCTGACTAGGGCCTTGACCCCTTCCAGGGGCATGGCGTTGTAGAGGCTGGCGCGCATGCCACCGACGATGCGATGTCCCTTGAGAGCCAGCAGACCGGCCGCTTCCGACTCCGCCAGGAACAGCTTGTCCAGGGCCTCGTTTTTCAGCTGGAAGGGCACGTTCATGCGGGAGCGGCAGGCCACATCCACCTTGTTGCCATAGAAGCTCGACTGATCGAGGTAGCCGTAGAGGAAGTCGGCCTTCTCCTTGTTGCGTGCTTCCATCGCCGCCAGGCCACCCTGCTCCTTGAGCCACTCGAACACCAGACCGGCCAGGTACCAGGCGTAGGTGGGGGGCGTGTTGAACATGGAGTCATTCTTGGCGGTGAGCTGGTAGTCGAAGATGGACGGCACATCGGCGCGGGCCTGATTTAGCAGGTCATCGCGCACGATGGCGATGGCCAGACCAGAGGGGCCGATGTTCTTCTGGGCACCGGCGTAGAGGATGCCGAAGCGGCTCACGTCGAGGGGACGGGAGAGAATGGTGGAGGAGAGATCCGCCACCAGGGGCACATCGCCGGTGGCCGGGATGTCGAACATCTCGATGCCATCGATGGTTTCATTCGGGCAGTAGTGCACATAGGCGGCATCGGCGCGAAACGCCGGCGTCGGCAGCAGGTGGGAGACTCCCTGCTCGTTCTTGGCCACCCCCTGGAAGGTCTGGATGTCACCGTATTTCTGGGCTTCATCCACGGCGCTCTGGGCCCAGACGCCGGTCACCAGGTAATCCGCCTTCTTGTTGGCGCCACCCAGCAGGTTCATGGGCACGGCGGAGAACTGGCCGCGGCCACCGCCGTGCATGAAGAGCACCTTGTAGTTGTCCGGCACCGCCAGCAGGTCGCGCAGGTCCGCTTCGGCCTTCTCGGCGACCGCCATATAGGGCTTGCCGCGATGGGAAAGCTCCATGACCGAGGCTCCCAGCCCCTGGAAATTACAAAATTCGCGCTGGGCGCGCTCCATGACTTCAACCGGCAACATGGCGGGGCCGGCGCAGAAGTTGTAAATCTGTTTGCTCATGACGCTTTCCGTGAATGGATGTGTGTGATCAGTGACTCGAACGTTTTTACACGACAGCCCCCCGTGGGGGCAAAGGCTTTTTGGGATCCAGCGCAACCTTTTGCCCCGGCGCCACCGGGCCCCCATCAGACAAAAGCCCTGAACGGGCCAGGGCTTGCAGAGAATATGCATGGAAACGGGGGCGAGACAGCACGGACGGCTTTCTTCGCCCCTTTGTGGCAAATTTACAGCTTGGCGGTGAGCTCCGGCAGCAGGGTGAAGAGATCCCCCACCAGACCGTAGTCCGCCACCTGGAAGATGGGGGCCTCGGCGTCCTTGTTGATGGCGACGATCACCTTGGACTCCTTCATCCCCGCCAGATGCTGGATGGCGCCCGAGATGCCCACCGCGATGTAGAGCTCGGGGGCCACCACCTTGCCGGTCTGCCCCACCTGCAGGTCGTTGGAGACATAACCGGCATCCACGGCGGCCCGCGATGCCCCGACGGCAGCCCCCAGCTTGTCCGCCAGAGCGTCGATGAGGGCAAAGTGCTCTTTCGAGCCGAGTGCCCGCCCGCCGGAGACCACCACCCGGGCCGCCCCGAGCTCGGGTCTGGCGGAGCGCACCGCACGCCGCTCGATGAGCCGGGTACGGCAGCGCACCTCGGCCACCGGCAGCGATTCCATCAGGGCACGCTCCTCCCCGGACCCGGCCTTGGCGAACGCTGTGGGCCGCACGGTGAGCACCTTGACGGGGGCGCTGCTCGCCACCCGGGCGATGGCGTTCCCCGCATAGATGGGACGCAGGAAAGTGTCGGGCCCCTCGATGCCGGTCACCTCGGCGATCATCTCCACCCCGAGCCTGGCCGCCACTCGCGGCAGCAGATCCTTGCCCTGGCTGCTGGCAGCCATCAGGCAGTGCTGGTAGTCCCTGGCCACCTCGGCGAGCAGTCTGTCGACCCCGTCGTTGAGCCCCTCCGCCAGCATGGGATGTTCCGCCAGCAGCACCCGGTTTACCCCCGTGAGGGCGGCGGCCTGCTCCCCCGCCTCCGTCAGCCCCTGCCCCAGCAGCAAGAGATGCACCTCGCCCCCCAGGCGCCCCGCCGCCGTGACCAGCTGGGCCAGGTTGTCGGCGATCCGCCCCTGATGATGTTCCGCAATCACAAGTACGCTCATGGCAGCACCTTCATGTCATCCATTGATCCCTTGCTCCCCGGGGCCGTTGCCCCATGCATGGCGCTCACGCCTGCGGGAGGCATCCCTCTCATGCCCCTGCCCATCAGAGCACCCGGGCTTCGTGCTTGAGCTTGTCCAGCAGCTCGTCCACCGAGCCCACCCTGATGCCGGCGCTGCGCACCGGCGGCGGCATTACCCCGAGCTGCCGTGTCTGGTCGGCCGGCACTACCCCGAGGGCGGCGAACGGCTGGCTCTCCAGCGGCTTGCGCTTGGCCTTCATGATGTTGGGGAGGGAGGCGAAGCGAGGCTCGTTGAGGCGCAAGTCCACGGTCACCACGGCGGGCAGCGCCATGCCGAGGGTCTCGAGGCCACCGTCTATCTCGCGGGTCACCTGCAATTCCCCCTCCACCAGCCTGATGGCGGAGGCGAAGGTGGCAAGCGGCCAGTCATTGAGGGCGGCGAGCATCTGCCCCACCTGGTTGTTGTCGGAATCGATGGACTGTTTGCCGAGCAGCACCAGATCGGGCTGCTCCTGCCCGCACACCGTTTGCAGGGCCCGGGCCACGGTGAGCGGAGTCAGGGTCTCGTCGGTAACATAGTGCAGCGCCCGATCCGCCCCCAGCGCCAGGGCATGGCGCAACTGCTCGGCCGCCGCCTCGGGGCCGAAGGTCACCACCACCAGCTCGGATGCCACGCCGGCTTCCCGCAGCCTGACCCCCTCCTCCACCGCGATTTCACAAAACGGGTTGATGCCCATCTTCACATTGGCGAGCTCCACATCGGAGCCATCCCCCTTGACCCGGATCCTGACGTTGTAATCAACGACCCGTTTGACTGCGACCAACAGCTTCATGGCGGTCATCCCTCATACCTGTTGTGTGGATCCACCTTGTCGTCACTCACTTTTCTGCTGACAAAGTGGTTTACGTTTACGTAAACTACCAACACTACCCTAGGCCAAGTCGAGCACAGAGGCAAGATGGAACGCGAAGCAATGGAATTTGATGTCGTCATCGTCGGTGGCGGCCCGGCAGGCCTGAGCGCCGCCATCGCATTGAAGCAGCAGGCCCCGGCCCTCTCGGTCTGCCTGCTGGAGAAGGGGGCCGAGATCGGCGCCCACCTGATCTCCGGCGCCCTGCTCGATCCCGTCGCCCTCAGGGAGCTGCTGCCAGAGAGCTGGCAGGAGGCCCCCCTCGGCGTGCCGGTGACGGATGATCAGGTCCATCTGCTGCAAAGCGACAGCCGCTCCCTGCAGCTGCCCCACTGGGCGGTGCCACCCCGCATGCACAACGACGGCAGCCACATCATCAGCCTCGGCACCCTCTGCCGCTGGCTCGGCAAGCAGGCCGAGGCCCTCGGTGTCGAGATCTACCCGGGCTTTGCGGCGAGCACCCTCATCGTGGAGGAGGGCCGGGTACGCGGGGTGGTGACCGGCGATCTTGGCCTCGACAAGGAGGGCAACCCCAAGCCGGATCACGTGCCCGGCATGGCCCTGTATGGCCGCTATACCCTGTTTGCCGAAGGGGCGCGCGGCCACCTCGGCAAACAGCTGATCGCCCGATTCCATCTGGAAAATAGCGCCCAGCCGCAGCATTACGCCATCGGCTTCAAGGAGGTGTGGCAGGTGCCTGCGGGACAATCCCATCCTGGGCGGGTGCTCCATGGCAGCGGCTGGCCCCTTGGTGAGGGAAAGGGCAACAAGAGTCAGGGGGGCTTTTATCTCTATCATCTGGCCCAGGATCAGGTGGCGGTTGGCCTTATCGTCGATCTCAACTACCAGAATCCCTGGCTTAGCCCCTTTGACGAATTCCAGCGTCTCAAGCACCACCCCCTCATCGCGGCAACGTTGCAGGGGGGCGAGCGCATCAGCTACGGCGCACGGGCCATCACCAAGGGAGGCTGGCACTCATTGCCGCGCATGCACTTTCCCGGCGGCCTGCTCATCGGCTGTGACGCGGGCACCCTGGACTTCTCCCGCATCAAGGGGATCCACACCGCCATGAAGTCCGGCATGGTGGCGGCCGCGACGGTCGCCATGGCACTGCGAGGAGGGGATGAAGGGGGACGGGATCTGGCCGAGTTTCAGGACGCGCTGCTGCAAAGCTGGCTGACCCGGGAGCTGAAGAGGGCCCGCAACGTTGGGGCCGCCCTGCACCGCTTCGGCCCCTGGCTCGGCGGCGCCTTCAACTGGCTGGAGCAGCGACTCTTTGCCTTGACCTCTCCTTTTACTCTGCTGGACAAGGAACCGGATTACCGCCAGCTGCGCCTGGCCAGCCGTTGCCAGCCCATCGACTACCCCAAACCCGACGGCAAGCTCAGCTTCGACAAGCTCTCCTCCGTCTATCTGGCCAGCACCAGCCACGACGAGGATCAACCCTGTCACCTGACCCTTCAGGACGCGCGCATTCCGGTTGAGGTCAACCTGCCCACCTGGGCCGAACCCGCCCAGCGCTACTGCCCGGCGGGGGTGTTCGAGATTCTTGATGGGGATACCCGGCCAAGGCTGCAGATCAACGCCGCCAACTGCATTCACTGCAAAACCTGCGACATCAAGGATCCCAGCCAGAATATCGTCTGGACGCCGCCCCAGGGCGGCTCGGGCCCCAACTACCCCAATCTGTAACAGGCTTGCCCACGCACACCAGAGCAGATAACAAGGAGACGCAGCCCCGGAACACCGCCCGGAGACCGTTTCCTGCGCTTGGCCGGGGGCTGTCGCAGGGCGACCAGCAACCCGCCATTCCCGCCGGTGAGCCCGGGCCCTCCCCCACACCAGGGCGAACAAAGAAGGCGACGCCGGGATCGCCCGCATCGGGGTCGCCACGGCTGATCCGACCTCGCCGCTTTTTTGAGCGAACAGGCTGAACCCCTGATGAATAGGCCCTGACAAGCGGGTCCCGCCCCTGTATAGTTCGCCGCATTCAGGTTGTCCATCGGCCTCGTTATGCTATTTCATGGGATCGCTTTCCGTGCGATCTAAGGCCGCATGAACCTGTGCAACCATCCCTGATTACCCATGACTTCTTAAGGGGGGACAGATGATCACCGCCTACATTCTCAACAACAAGGTGCTGGACATAGTCACGCTCGGGCCGGATGACATCGTTCCCGACAACACCGTCTGGCTGGATGCCTACAAGCCGGACACAGCGGAGCGAGAATGGTTGACGGGCCTGTTCCTGGAGGAGGTGCCGGACAAGGAGGAGCTCGATGACATCGAGGCATCCGCCCGCTTCTACTGGGACACCGACGGTCTGCACATCCACTCCCTGTTTCCCCAGCGCATCGGTCGCGACACCAAGGGTGTGCACGTCTCCTTTACCTTGCGCAACAACCTGCTGATCAGCATCCGCGAGGATGACATCGGCCTGGTGCGTCTGCTGCGCCACTACATGCGCCAGGACAGGCTGGAGGTCGAAGACGCCCTCGACATCCTGCTGGAGGTGCAGAACCTCAAGGTGGAGTACCTCTCAGACCTGATCGAGGATGGCTACAAGACCCTGGAGAACACCGCCGATCAGATCTTCGAGCCGGACCAGATCAACCCCATGCTCAAGGAGCTGATGGCCCAGGAAGAGGCCAACGGCCAGATCCGTCTCTCCCTGCACGATACCCGCCGCGCCCTGCGCTTCCTCAAACGCAGTCTGCGCCAGCGCATGACGGGGGAGCAGAACAAGTGGATCGACGAGATGCTGCACGATGTGGAATCCCTGCTGCCCCATACCCAGTTCCTGTTCGACAAGATCAACTTCCAGCTGGAGGCCTCCATGGGGGTGACCAATCTGGAACAGAACAAGGTGATCAAGATCTTCTCGGTAGCCGCGGTGATCTTCCTGCCGCCGACGCTCATCGCCAGCATCTACGGCATGAACTTCGGTCGCATGCCGGAGCTCGCCTGGGAATACGGCTACCCCCTCTCCCTGGTGCTGATGGTGATGTCATCGCTGGGCACCGGTCTCTTCTTCAAGAGAAAAGGCTGGCTGTGACGCCGGAACCCGGCAACTAAAGACTGCGGATTGGGGGGCATGGCCCCCCGATTAATTCCCGGCCGTTGCCGGCCTTGCAATGGCCTGCCCTGTGCCCCATATCCCCTTCATCACTCGCACTGCATGAATGGATACCGGTCCACCATGACCCTCTACCCCGAACACCGTTACGACGATCACGGCCAGTTGCGCCCCCCGCTCTGGTTCTGGCCCATCGCCCTCTTGCTGACCCGCTCGGTCTGGCTGTTTCTGATGGCGGGGGTCACCCGGGAGAGTGGCAGCGCCATCCTGACCCTCTTCTACCCGGACAAGCTCACCCTCTATATCAGCCTGCTGACGGACGTGCCCGCCATGCTGGCGCTGCTCGCCTGCGGCGGCACCCATCGCCAGACCCACAGTGCCAGAGCCTGGCTCAGACGCCACAGCCGCGCTCTGCTGCTTTGCTCCACCGCGAGCGGCCTAGTGATGCAACTGCACAGCCTCAATCTGCAGCAGTGGTCGTTCAACTGGCCCACCGCCCTGGTGCTCATCGCCAGCCTCTGGGCGCTCTGGTATCTGCTGCGAAGCCGCCAGTTGCGGGATTACGCCCTGGATCAGCCCCACTGACAGGCTGGTTCACTGGCGCGTGACCCGGATCTGCAGAGTCTGGCGCTCGCTACCGCTGGCCCTGCCCATGCCTGATGGATTGGCGATCGCGGCCTCCCGGCTGCCTTGGGTTGTGGAAAGCTCCCCCACCGTCAGCCACTGGCCCGGGGCGCCGCTCACCTCGGTGGCACTCTGGCCGGTGTGTATGTTGCCCCGCTCCACTCTTGCCTGTTCACTGCTGAGGGCCACCTGCACCCTGTCCCCTATCAGGGTCGCGGTGGCGTAGAGACCGTTCATCAGCGGCATCATGCCCACCACCCTTCCCCCCTGCCACTGGTAAAAGGTGACCGGCTGATAGGACCCCATCTGCAACAACACGGGCCGCCCGGAGAGGCCACGCACCTGCCAGTTGTCACTCTGGCTGCGTTCATAGTGCCGGGCATCCCCCTCCAGCAGCCACTGCCGTTTGGCATCCAGGCCCAGCCCCACTCCGGCCTGCTGACTGCTGGAGGCGCCATCCACCCGCCACTCGATGAGCAGGCTTTGGGGCGGCTGGTTCACTTGCGCCAGGGTACGCTCGGCCTCCTGCAACTGGGCGGGGGTTCCGCTCAGTACCAGCTGGTTGCCCATGGCGCTCACCCCGAGATCCGGGTAGATCTCCTTGAGCGTCTGCACCGCGGCATCCGCCTCGAATACCGGTATGACCTTCACTTCGGCCCTCAAGGGCAATGCCAGCAACAGGCAGCACCCCAGCCCCCAATACCCTGATCCAGCGCGCATCTTCTCCTCCCGGCGTTCACCGCCACCCTCTCGCTTCCTGCCATCATGGTCCATGGCGCCCCGATTGCAACGGGCCTGGTATGCAACCCCACACAGAGGCACCTGATAAAGACTCGTTAAGATACCAATCAATACAAATAAAAATGGTTATCATTTGTTGTCACAACAAAAACCCTCGGATACAATTCGGACTCATTTTTTCGAGTCAGCCTCTGATGAAGCCAGAATCCGTCGCATCCACCCCTGCCGCCATCCACCTGGCGCTGCTCATCAACATGCTCTCCATGGGCTGCATGATGATGGTGATGCCCCTTGGCCCGGAACTGGTAACCCGCCTGGGGATGCTCCCGGAGCAGACAGGTTACTTCAGCGGCGGCGCCACCCTGGGCGCCGCTCTGCTGGGCCTCCTGGCCGCCCCCTGGCTCGATCGGGTCAACCGCAAACCCGCTCTGCTGGTACTGCTGGTCCTGCGCTTCCTGCTCTTGATGGCTTGCGCCCTGGCCGAGGATAGCCAGACACTGCTGCTGCTTTTCATCCTGTCCGGCTGCGTGGCCGGCCCCCTGGGGGCCATCTTGATGGCGACGGTGCTGGATCTGGTACCGCCCGCCGAGCGGGGCCGCCGTCTCGCCTACGTGGGTATGGCGTTTTCCCTGGCCGCCATTCTGATCGTGCCCGCGGCCCTCGTGCTGGCCCAGTGGTCTGGCTGGCAGAGCCCCTTCCTCTTGTTTGGTGCAGGCGGCCTGCTGCTGGCCCTGCTGTGTGCCATCTGGCTGCCGTCCCTGCCGGTCAACCGGGCCCCGGCAGGCCAGGGGATGCGCCAGTTGCTGGGGTCACCGCTCTGCCAGGGAGCCCTCTTCATCCTCTGCCTGCAGATGTTCGGCCACTTCCTGCTCATTCCGCACTTTGCCAACTACTTCCAGTTCAACCTGGGTTTCCCGCGCGAGCAGATCGCCAGCCTCTATCTGTGCGGCGGCCTTGCCAGCATGGCCACCATGCGCCTGTGCGGCGGCTGGATCGATCAGGGCCGCGCCCAGGGCGCCATCCTGCTCACCAGCCTGGCCCTGGCCCTGATCACCCTGGTGGGCTTTGCCTTGCCGGCAGGCCTGCCTCTCTATCTGCTGTTCACCCTCTTCATGGCCCTGAGCTCCGCCCGTGCCAGCACCACCCTCGCGGTCACGGCGGCCATTCCGGCCCCCCACCAGCGCGCCGCCTTCATGTCTTTCCAGGGCTCGGTCACCAATGTGGCCGCGGGCCTCGGCAGCCTGTTCTCCGCCAGATATCTGGTCTCCGACGAGGGGGGCGCCCTGCACGGTTTCCCCACCCTGGCCTGGATCAACATTGCGTGCACCCTGGTGGCCTGCGCCGGTGTCTGGTTCCTCATCCGGGGCCTGAAGCGCACAAGAGATAACAATAATCCTGCCTCTGGCACCGCCAGACAAGGAAGTCAGTGAGCACCGGATCAGAAGAATCCGGACCCCATAACCTCAGTTATATCCATGGAGTTTTTGACAATGCAGTTGCAGCACGGCCTCTTTAAACTGAACCCCATTCTGCTCTCCCTTGGTCTGCTGGCCGTACCGGGCCTGGCCCAGGCCGAGTCCGTCAAGGCCAACGAGACGGTGGTGGTCACCGCCACCCAGACCAAGCACACCGAGCTGACCGCCCCGGCCAGCGTCTCCGTGGTCACCCGCGCCGATCTGGACAAGATGAACGTCAACAACATCGGCGATGCCCTCAAGCACGTGCCCGGTGTCAACATCATCGGCACCAACCCCACGGGTCGCAACGAGATCAAGATCCGCGGCATGGGCGGTGACTACACCCTGCTGCTGGTCAACGGTAAGCGGGTCAACGCCCGCGAGACCCTGGGCAGCTCCTTTGGCAACGACTTCGACTTAAGCTCCATCCCCATGGCCGCCATCGAGCGCATCGAAGTGATCCGCGGTCCCGTCTCCTCCCTGTACGGGGCCGATGCCCTCGGCGGCGTGGTCAACGTGATCCTGCGCCAGGCCAAGGAGAACACCGAAGCGGCCGTCGGCTACACCCACACCATGCCCACCAAGGGGGATGGCGGGGATGCCAACCAGGGTAGCGCCTTCGTCTCCGGCGCCCTCATCGACAACAAGCTGCTGGGCAGCGTGGTGGTGGAAGGCTATCAGCGGGATCGCTGGAAGAGCGATCAGTCCAATAACCCGGATGCCGACGCCCTGGAGAAACGGGAAGTGGTCAACGTGCTCTCCAGCCTGAAGTGGCTGGTGGCCGACAACCAGGACATCGACTTCGATCTGGGTTACAACCAGAACGACATGGACAGCTACTTCAACAACGTGCCCCGTGCCCCGACCGCACCGGCCACCCCCCACAACGTGCAGAAACTCGATCGCCTGAGCCTGGGGCTGACCCATAACGGCCGTTGGGAACACTTCGACAGCCGCGCTCGTTACTACTTCGAGCAGACCGATCTGATGGATGACTCCCAGCTCAACGGTGGTGCCGCCGACATCACCCAGACCAACAACACGGTGGATGGCCAGTTGAGCGGCTACCTCGGGGATCACCTGCTGACCTCGGGTGCAGAGTTCCGCAAGACCGAGCTGGAGCACAGCCGCAGCATCCAGAACGGCAGCGTGGATGCGAGCCAGAGCGCCCTCTACCTGCAAGACGAGTTCGGCTTTGGGGATCTGGCCCTGACGCTCTCCGGCCGTCTGGATCACCACGAGACCTATGGCAACGAGTTCAGCCCCCGTGCCTACGCCCTCTACTCCCTGAGTGACGAGTGGGTGATCAAGGGCGGCGCTGGCAAGGCGTTCAAGGCCCCGACCCTGGCCCAGTCCAGCGAAGGATTCGCCACCACCGCCTGCCGCGGCGCCTGCAAGGTGATAGGCAACCCGGATCTGAAGCCGGAAACCTCCGTCAGCTACGAGCTTGGCACCGCCTACAACGCCGGTCGCTTCGGTGCAGGCGTGACTGGCTTCCACAACGAGATCGAGGATCTGATCCAGAGCGATCAGTGGGGCCCGGGCTACCGTCCGACCGTCATGACCTACCTCAACGTCAAGAAGGCCCGTATCAAGGGGCTGGAGCTGACCGGCTGGTTCGACGTGCTGGACAACGTGCAGCTGACCGGCAACCTGACCCTGCTGGACTCCGAAGACAAGAGCACGGGTGACGATCTGGCCAAGACCCCGGATCACACCGGCAACATCGGCCTGGACTGGAAGGCGAGCGACGTGGTCAGCGCCAACCTGGCCTGGCAGTATGTCGGCAGCCAGGTGATCAAGGTGCCGGCCCGCAACGCCCAGGCATTCACCTCCAAGCACTACCAGACCCTGGACGTGAACACCAAGTGGACCGTCACGCCGGCCCTGGACTTCAAGCTCGGCATCACCAACCTCACCAACACCCAGCGTGACGAGGTGGCGACCGACGCCGACTTCATCCTGGAAGGTCGCACCGTCTACGCAGGGGTCGATTACAAGCTGTAATCCATCCTGTATGCGGGAGCCCCGGTCGCGGGGCTCCCTTTTTGCGTTTCTGCCTCCCCGAATTCAAGGAGTCATTGAGTGCTCAGATACCAAGCTCGGCTGTTCTGGCTCGGCGTGCTGCTCCTCTTCCTGCTGATTTGTCTGTCACTGGCCACCGGGGCCGGTGTCTATGGTGGCCGCGAGGTCGCCGGCTTCCTGTTGGGCGATCCCGCCTTTGTGGCCGATGAAAAGCTCGCCATGATAGTCCATACCCTGCGCCTGCCCCGCACCCTGGCAGCCCTGGTGGTGGGGGCGTCACTCTCCCTGGCGGCTTCCATGCTGCAAAGTGCCACCCGCAACCCTCTGGCCGAACCCGGCCTGCTCGGGGTCAATGCCGGCGCCGTCTTTGCTCTGGTGATCGGCCTCACCTGGTTTGGCGTCGAATCCGCCTACGGGTATCTGCTCTGGTCCGGCATGGGGGCCCTGCTCGGCAACCTCATCGTGCTGGGCCTCGGCCTCATGGTGGGGCGCTCCAACCCCCTCAAGCTCATCCTGGTAGGGGTCGCCCTCTCCGCCACCTTCGGCGGTCTTTCCAACTTCCTGTTGCTCTCCAACCGGGTGGTGCTGGAGCAGTTCCGCTTCTGGAACTTAGGGTCCCTTGCCGCCTCCAGTCTGGAAGCGGTACTCACCGTGGTCCCATTCGCCCTGGCCGCCCTGCTGCTGACCCTGGCGCTCTGTCGCCCTCTCACCCTGATGCAGATGGGGGATCACCAGTCCAGGGCCCTCGGCATCCGCCCCACCCGGGTGCGGATCGGCGTGCTCTTGGCCGCAACGCTCTTCACCGCCTGCGCCATCGCCATCGCCGGTCCCATCGGCTTTGTCGGCTTCCTCGCCGCCTACTGCGCCCGCCTGGTGGAGCCGGTTCGCCTCGCCATCCAGGTGCGCTTCTCCGCCCTGTTCGGGGTGCTCTTTCTGCTCGGTGCCGATGTGCTGGCCCGCTGGCTTATCCAGCCCTACGAGCTGCCCAACGGCGTCATTCTGGCGCTCATCGGGGCGCCCGTGCTCATCCTGGTGGTGCGCAGCGGCGGCTTCCGCTCCCTGCTGGCCGTCAAATAAGGTGCCACGCCCATGAAGAACTCTCTCTCACTCCCGAGCGGCACCCTCTGCCTTCGCCTTGGCAGCCACACCCTGTTGCTGCACCGCCGCGCCTGGCTCATCACCCTGGGGCTCCTGGTCGCCCTCACCCTGCTCTCCCTGCTGGCCCTCACCCTGGGTTCCGGCAAGATCACCATGATGGGGGTGATCCAGACCCTGCTCGGGGAGGGAAGCCGACTCGATCAGGTAACCGTCTTCAAGATCCGACTGCCGCGCCTGTTGGCGGTGCTGGTGGCCGGCGCCGCCATGGGACTCTCGGGCTGCCTGGTGCAGACCCTGGTGCGAAACCGCCTCGCCACCCCGGACATGATAGGGGTCAACGAGGGGGCATCCCTTGCCATCATCATCTTCTCCCTCTATCTGACGCTGGGCACCTGGCCCTGGTGGGCCGCGCCGTTCGGCGCCCTGTTTGCCGCCGCCGTGCTCTATGCCCTGTGCAACAAGCCGGGGGAGCAGGGCTACCTGTTCGTGGTGATCGGCATCGGGGTCTCGGAGCTGATGAACGCCCTCGGCCAGTTCGTCATGTCCACCCAGTCCCTGGTGCACCTCACCAGCCTCTATCTGTGGAACATGGGCAACTTCGTCGGTCAGGGCTATGGCACCCTGCTACCGGTGAGCCTGCTGCTCCTGCTCATCTGTCCCTGGACCGTCTGTCTCTCCCGCTCCCTCGGCGTGCTGCGCCTGGGACCGGTGACGGCCAGCACCCTCGGGGTCAACGTGAACCGGGTGCAGCTCGGGGTGCTGGCCCAGGCCATCATCGTTGCAGCCCTTGGCACCGCCATCGGTGGCCCCGTGGTTTTCATCGCCATGGCGGCCCCCATCCTTGCCTCCTGGCTCAGCCGGGATCGCATCGTGCCGCTCTGGATTGCCGCCCTGTGCGGCGCCCTGATGCTGCTCGCCAGCGACACCCTGGTGCGGGTGCTGGCCAGCCCCCACGAGGTGGCCACCGGCATCATGACCCGCATTCTCGGCGGCCTGCTGCTGCTCTTCATCCTGCTCAAAGATCGCCAGAAGGCCGACTGACCATGGCATTCATCCATTTTCAATACAGACCGAGGGCCGCCCGATGACGCTCACCGTGAACCGACTCCAGTTCGGCTACCCGCAAAAGACCATCTTCAAGGAGATTTCCTTCTCCCTCCCCCGGGGCAAGCTGGTGGGGATCGTCGGCCCCAACGGCGGTGGCAAATCCACGCTGCTCAAGCTCCTTGCGGGACAGGAGCAGCCCCGGTCCGGGGAGATCCTGCTCAAGGAGAAGCCACTCGGTGCCTATGGCGCCAAAGCCCTGGCTCGGGAACTCGCCTATCTGCCCCAACGCCCCCTGGTCCCCCCCGGTATCCTGGTGGAGCAGCTGGTGCAATATGGCCGCCATCCCCATCAGGGCTGGTTCAATCAGTGGAGCGAGGAAGATGCCCGCATGGTGGACTGGGCCCGGGAGCGGATGCAGCTCGATGCCATCTGGCACCAGAGCGCCAGTTCGCTGTCCGGCGGTCAGGCCCAGCGGGTGTGGCTCGCCATGGTGCTGGCACAGGATGCGGACATCATCTTGCTGGACGAGCCCACCAGCGCGCTGGACATCGGCCACCAGACCGAGGTGATGGAGGCCATCCATCGGGTCGCCGCCGAGGGCAAGACGGTGCTTATCGTCATCCACGATCTCGCCACCGCCGCCCGCTACTGTGACGAGCTGATTGCCCTGGGGGATGGCGCCATCCAGGCCATGGGCCCGGCCCGGGAGGTGGTGACCAAGCCCCTCATCGATCGCCTCTACCAGACCGATGTGGACATACTGCACGCCCCCGGCGACGGGGCCCCTGTCATCGTGCCCCGCCGACGCGCTGACGAAGTGCCCCGCCTGCGCGCCGACCATGGCGTGTCGGCCTGAGCCATACCCTGTGCCAGAGAAAGAAACCGCCTGATGGCGGTTTCTTTCTCTGGGCTTTGCGTTGGCGTTATCCGGGCGCTGGCATCGTGCTCACAGCAGCAAGACGGTGAGCACGCCCCCCGGCAGGGCTTGCCAGTGCAGGGTGGCGCGCCAGCCGGCTGGCAGGGTCGGTGTCAGCGGGCATTTGAGCTCCAGGGTGAGAGTCTGCGCCGTCATGGCGAGCCAGCGGGCATCGAGAAAGTCAAAGTAGCGCCCCACCCGGGAATAGAGCCCCTTGAAGAGGCTCTCCTTGGCGGAAAAAACCAGAGTCAGTCCCTCTGCCAGGCTCAGCTGGGCGTCGTGAGCCCCCGCCTCCAGCCGTCCCCACTCCTCCCCATCCATGATGCCGGGCCAGAGCTGCGCCCCTTGGTCGCCATCGAGCCAGGCCTCCAGATCCAGCCCGATTCCCTCCTGGCCCGGGCGCACAGCACACAGGGCCACCCCCTCTCCCGCCAGCCGGCTGTGGCTGATGCTCCCCTCCACCCCTTCAGGCCAGAGTGGCTCCCGGGCCGCTCCGATGGCCACGCAGCATCCTGCAAGACCGAAGGGACGCAGGGCCTCACGGGCTGCGAGACGCCCCGCCAGAAACTCCCCGAGGCGCTTGGGGGCAGCCCCCTGCAATGAAGCAGGCAGCATGATGCCCTGGGCCCCAAAGCACTCCGGCGAGAAGGCGGCGGGATCAAAACTGACCCGATGAAGAGGCAGCGTCTCCAGGCCCGGCAGGCACAAGGCATCGGATTGACGGACAAAGGATCCATCGAGTGAGGGACAACGAGGCAACATGCAAGGCTCCTGACAGGGGCCTGCGATGGTACCAAAGCAAGCCGAGGTCATGCCACAAATACAAATGACAACGCTTCTCACTTGCTTTGTGGTAGCATGTCCCCGCCCATTTGGGCCCCGGTTTTAGGCTGACAGGCAGGCACGCCCCACAGGGCCCGCCCATCATGGGCCGAGAGTGCCGCCGATTTCACCCATAAGGATGTCACCATGAAGATCTTCTCCCCGCTGGCCACCTTGCTCATGCTGGCCAGCCTGACGGGCTTCCAGGCCCAGGCGGGCAGCCGCCAGGTCATCGATGCCAACGGCCAGCCCCAGAGCGTCCCCGATGCGCCCCGGCGAGTCGTCGTGTTGAGCGAACTCGATCTCGACAGCGCCCTGACTCTGGGGGTGCAGCCGGTGGGCACCGTCAATGGGCGCGGCCAGTCCACCCTGCCCCGCTATCTGCTGGACAAGGCGGGCAAGGAGATCGCCGTGGTCGGCGATCTGGACAACCCCAATCTGGAGACCCTCATCGATCTGGAGCCGGACCTCATCCTCACCGGCCAGACCAAGCCCGAGCTCCTCGCCCTGCTCAAGGAGATCGCCCCCACCGTCGTCACCGGCAACTGGGGCGAGCCCTGGAAAACCGTATTCGGTCGCAGTGCCGACGCGATGAACCGGGGGGCCGAGGCCAAGGCCTTCCTCACCCGGTATGAGGCCCACCTGGCAGAGGCCCGCAGCAAGCTTGCCCAGCATCAGGGGGAACAGATGAGCATAGTGCGCTGGAACCCCAAGGGGCCGAGCTACATGCACGGCGGCACCTTTGCCAGCAGCGTGGTCACCGAGATGGGGCTCACCCGCCCCTCCCACCAGATCGGTGACAAGAGCCCCCACTCCCCGGCCCTGAGCCTCGAATCCCTCAACCTGCTGGACGGTGACTGGCTGGTGATCGGCACCCTCAGCACCAGCGGGGATGCGGTGGATGCCATGAAGCAGGCCGAGCAGACCCCGGCCTTCCAGCAGCTCGGCGCCATCAAGGGCAAGCGCTTCGGCGCCGTGGACGGGTCACTCTGGACCTCCACCGGCGGCCCCCAGGCGGCCCTCAAGGTGATCGACGACGTCGAGCGCCTGCTGACCAAACCGGATGCCGCCCCCATCGCTCACTAATCCCCCCTCGGTTTACAGCCAAAAAGAAGCCCGCATGATGCGGGCTTCTTTTTTATCCATCGCTCTTACCATCCGGCAAGGCCGCCTACTCGGGCAATGGCAGCGCCTTTCTGTCGAGCTTGCCGCTCCCGGTCTTGGGCAGGGCATCCAGCAGGATGAGCCGCGCCGGCACCATGTAGTGCGGCAGCGTCGCCTGCAACCCCTTGCGCAGGGCGAGGCGATTGAGGATCACCCCGCTTTTCGCCTCCACGTAGCCCACCAGCATGGCCTCGTCCCCCTCTCCCACCAGACGCACCGCTGCCTCCTGCACCCCGGCCTGGCGGCGCAGTCCCGCCTCCACCTCGCCGAGCTCGATGCGAAAACCGCGCAGCTTGATCTGATCGTCGCGCCGCCCCAGATAGAGGAAGCGGTCCGCCCCAAGGAGGCGCACCCGATCACCGGTGCGATAGAGGCAATGGGTGGCAAGGCGCAGGAAGGCGGCGCTGGTCAAGGCCGGCTTGCGCCAGTACCCCTCGCACAGGGCCGGGCTCTCGATGCAGAGCTCGCCGCACTCTCCCTCTGCCACCGGCTGCCCCGCCTCGTCCAGCACCCAGTGCCGATAGCCGGGCAGGCTGTGGCTGATGGTGATCTGCCCGCCAACCGGCGGCCAGCGCACCTCGCTCACCAGGGACCAGACGGTAGCCTCGGTCGGCCCATAGCAGTTCCACAGCCGCCGGGTGCGGGCACAGAGCTGCTCGGCCAACCCTGAGTCCAGCGCCTCGCCACCGCACAGGGCGGTGAGGGTATTGCGCCCCTGCCAGCCAGCCTTGAGCAACATACGCCAGCAGGCCGGGGTGGCCTGCAGCCAGTTGATGGAGGGATCGGCCTCGAGCAGCGCCAGCATCCCCAGGGGATCCTTGTTGTGCTCGCCGCCGGCCACCGTGAGCCGACCACCGCCCCAGAGCGGCCCCAGCATCTCCAGCAGGGAGATGTCGAAGGCCGGGGTGGTGATGAAGAGCCAGTGGCAGCCAGGTGAAAGCCCGAGCCGCTCACGGATCCCGTCGAGGAAGCAGAGCAGGGCCCGCCGGCTGATGACCACCCCCTTGGGCTCGCCGGTGGAGCCCGAGGTGAACATCATGTAGGCAGCCAGGGCATCATCCACCTGGGGCCAGGAAACACCCCCTGCCGCTGCTGGCCCGTCGAGGGTGCGCAGCGGACAGCCGAAGGCGGGAGCTGGCCTGTCGCCGTCGCAGATCACCGCCGACAGGCGCGCCTGGCGGGCGATCCCCTGCAGCCGCTCCACCGGAAAGTCCGGCTCAAGGGGCACGAAGGTGAGACCGAGGCGCAGGCAGGCCAGCAGGCTGGCCACCAGATCGGGGCTGCGGGAGAGATAGAGGCCAACCCGCTCCCCCACCGCCAGCCCCTGCAAACGGGCGGCAATCTCGCCGACCCTGGCATTGAGCGCGCCGTAGCTAAGCCACTGTTCATCTGATCCGCCCTCACTGATGCCCTCCCCGCCCATGCGAATGGCGGGGGCGAGCGGGCTGGCGGCCAGACAGGCCGCCAGCCGCGCACCCAGGTTGGCCGCGCCCTCACGGGGGGCCGGCCGGGTTTGCACGAGCGGAGCCTTATGCTTGATGGTCACCGTCATAGCGCGGCCTCCGTTTGGCGCACCAGCCAGTGCCGATAGAGCCGGCTGGGGGATGGGTGGGCTTTGAGCGTCTGCAGGGTAAGTGGCGCCCGATCCTGCGCGAACGCCTCGTTGAGGGCCGCCAGCAGGGCGAGTTGCTGCACCGAATCTACCCCCAGATCCATCAGGGTTTGTTGCCAAATGCCGGGCACGCCGCACTGGCGCTCCCACAGGGCCACCAGCACGCGGGCCTCGGCCGGCGGCTGAGCCAGGCTGGGCTCCGCCCTGGTGGCTACCACCTGCGGCATCACCGGGGACTGTACCGCCGCCACGCTGGCCGGCTGGCTCAGATCCGCCTGTGCTAGCCAGGCGAGTTCGGCCAGCCAGTCAGCCAGCACCGCCTCGGCCCGGGCCTCGGGGATCTGCTCGCCATCGAACTCGAGGCGCAGTTGGAGCGTCTCGCCCCGGCTGCTGACCACCAAGGAGAGCGGCAGCTCCACCTTCTCCACCACGGCGCCAAAGCGCGGCACCAGCTGGTGAGGTTCGGGGGCGGCAGGGGCCGCCGGCATGGGGTAGTTCTCGAACACGAACAGGCTCTGGAACAGACGTGCCCGGCCTTTGGTCAGTGCCGCCAGCGACTGGGTGCCGTGCTCATTGAGTGCCATCAGGTCGGTCTGCAACCGGGCGATATGCTCGGCCAGGGTCAACTCGGTGTGCCACACCAGGGCCAACGGCAGGCTGTTGATATAGAGCCCGACGCTCGCGGTGATCCCCTCGATGGGGTAATCCCGGCCCGGGGTCACGTTGCCCACCAGGGTGACGGCATCGCCAGAGCAGCGTGCCAGCAGACGGTGCCAGGCATATTGGGCCAACAGGCCCGCGGTCACGCCAAGCTCGCGGGCACGATGGGCGAGCAAGGTCGCCACCTCGGCCGGCAACGACGTGGCGCACACCGCCGGTCGCTGCTGGGTATGGCGCCCGCTTGCGCCAGCGTCCAGCGTCACCCCGAACAGGCAGGCGAGATCGTTAGGCGTTGCCAAGAGCTCGCCCCGCCCCTGCCAGTAGGTCTCGGCGCTGCGGGTTTGGCTGGCGATATGGCGGCCAAATTCGAGCCAGGCGGTATCCGGCTCGCGCTGCGGCAACAGGCCATTCATCAGCGCCTGATAGCCGCGATGCAAGGAACCCAGCAACACGGGGCCGCTCCAGCCATCCAGCACGCCGTGATGGGCGCTGAAGATCACCTTGTGGTGATCGGGAGCCAATTTGAAGCAGACAAGGCGCAGCAGGGGCGCCTGCTCCAGCGGGATCGGGCGGGCCAGATCCTGCTCGCGGTAGGCCTGGACCCGTGTCTCTGCATTTTCCACTTCAGACAAGTCCTCATAGTGGAATGGCAACTCGGCATGCTTGAGGATGCGCTGGAGCGCAACCCCGTCCGCCAGCACCAGTTCGCTGCGAAGGGCCGGCCTGCGGGCAATCTGCCCCTGCCAGGCCTGACGGTAGACCGCCACGTCCAGCGGCTGGTGATAGGCGATCTCGGTCTGCAGGTGATAGGCGTGATCCCGGGGCGCCAGCGCCCTGTGATGGAACATGCTCTGCTGAAGCGAGGTCATGGGCAGCAGGGTCTCCACCTCGCGCCCGTTCAGCACCCGATCGAGCGCGCTTTGCGAGAGGCCAAGCCCCGGGAAGTCGCTCGGGGTATGGCGCGGGGCCTTCACCGCGCAGCAGTGCTCCACCAGTGCCGTCAGGTTGTCCGCCAGCCGCGCCATCAGGGCGTCGCTCGCCTGCTGGTTGAGGGCGCCCACCTGACGCAGGGTGAGGCGGCCATCAAACACGCCACCGTGCAGACTGACCAGCTCGCGCGGCAGGTTGTCAGGGGAGCTGGGTGCCCCCGGCGCCATCGACAGAGGCTGCCAGGGCTGAGCAGCCTCGCCCTGATGGCTGACCCCCAGATAGTTGAAGACGATCAGGGCTTCGGGCAGTGCCCAGCCACGTGGGTGGTGCAGTCGCAGGGCGTTGAAGCCCACCCCTTTGTCCGGCACGGCGCGCAGCTGCTCCTTGGTGGCGCAGACCAGCGCGTCCCACTCCTTGGCATCCGCCAGTGCCAGCGGGTAGGTGCTGGTGAACCAGCCCAGGGTACGGCTCACGTCGAGTTCCGCATCGATGGCCTCACGGCCGTGCCCTTCCAGCATCACGCAATGACGTGCGCCATAACCCAGCTCGCTCAGGGTGCGGGTCAGTGCCGCCAGCAGCAGGTCGGGCACCCGGGTGAAGTAGGCCTGGTTGGCGGTGTCGATAAGACGAGCCGTGGTCTCCTGACTCAGTTGCAGCAGGCTGGCGGCGGCGCGGCCATCGGCGGCGCGCGCCGTTTCCAGCAGGTGACCCTGGCTGCCTTCCCCCTGAGCCAGCCAGAAGCCAAGCTGTTCCTCTTCCCGTTTGGCGTAGGCCGCGAGCCCCTCGCCCCACTGGCGATAGCTGCTGCCCTTGGCGGGCAGCGGCTCGCCCCTGCTCACCCGGGCCAGATCCTCGGCCAGAATGCGCCAGGAGACGGCATCGATCACCAGGTGATGGAAGGCGAGGAAGAGCCCCTCCACCGTCTCGCCCTCCCGCGCACCTTCCAGAGAGAGATTGCGCAGGCGGGCCCAGGCCAGGGTGTGGCCGGTGGCAGGGTCGAGCTCTCCCTGCAGCTCGGTCAGGCGGGCTTGCAGCTCAGCCTCATCGAGATTGGCGGCATCCAGGGTCGGCAGCGGCGGCAATGGCAGTTCGGCCAGATAGCGCTGGCCGGTCGGGGTCACCGCCAGACGCAGGGCATCGTGGTGCTGGCGCAGGGCATTCAGCCAGCCGCGCAGAGCCTCATCGTCCACCCCGGCCGGCAGGCGCAGGATCACCCCCTGGTTCCAGTGACCGGACTTGGCAAAGCCCTGCTCGAAGAACCAGTGCTGAATGGGGTGGAGCGGAAACTCGCCGGTCAGGCTGCCCTGCTCGCTCCTGTGGCTGACGGCCTGCTGCTGGCCGAGCTGGCGGCAGAGGCGGCGCACCGTCTTGGCTTCGAACACGTCCTTCACGCTGCAGTGCAGCCCCGCATCCCGCAGCCGGGTGGTGAGCTGGATGCTGAGGATGGAGTCACCGCCCAGACGGAAGAAGTCATCCTCTACCCCGAGCGGTTGCTTGAGCACCCCTTGCCAGATGGCGAGCACGGTCTGCTCCAGTTCGTTTTGCGGCTCGCCCTTGCTCTGCTGCCAGACGATGGCAGGCAGGCGGCGCAAGTCCAGCTTGCCGTTGGGGGTGAGCGGCATCTCGGGCAGCCAGCAGAGGCGCGCCGGCACCATGTATTCGGGCAGGCACTCGCCGGCTCGCTGCAGCAGGGCGTCGCCGTCGGGCTCCCTTGCCCCGGCCTGCAAACAGGCGTAAGCGAGCAGGCGACCCTCCTGCACCACCACCTTGATCTGGCGGATGACCGGGCACAATTCGGCAAGCCGGGTCTCTATCTCACCCGGCTCGATACGATAGCCGCGCAGCTTGATCTGCTCGTCTATCCGGCCCAGATACTGGATGTTGCCGTCGCGGCGCAGCAGGGCCCGATCGCCGGTGCGATAGAGGCGATGGGTACGATCCTCCGCCAGCGCCAGCTCGATAAAGGCCTCCTGGGTACGCTCTGGCAGATTGAGATAGCCGCAGGCCAGCCCCAGCCCCGCCAGGCAGAGCTCGCCTGGGACCCCCACCGGGCAGAGGTTACCCGCCTCGTCCAGGATCAGCGCCTTCAGGTTGTTGACGGGGCTACCTATGGTGATGGGCGCCCCCGGAGTGAGCTGCGCGCAGAGCGCGGTGACGGTGCACTCGGTCGGGCCGTACATGTTGAATAGCGCCACCCGCTCTCCCCAACGCTCCACCAGGCTGCTCGGGCACGCCTCGCCGCCAAAGCCGATGGCCTTGAGGGAACCGAGATCCGCCGGTGGCAGCAGGTTCGCGAGCAGGGCGGTCGGCAAAATCATATGGCTGGCGCCCTTGCTGATGGCGGCAGCGATCACCCCTTCCCCCGGCTCGCCGAAGTGCAGGGCCGCGCCGCAGTACAGGGGCAGCAAGCTGGTCATGTTGCCGGCATCAAACGAGAGGGACATGCAGTTGAACATGGCCCCGTTATGATCAATGGCGATGCGATCACCGTGATCCGCCATCAGGTTGACCAGGCTGCCCTGCTCCACCATGACCCCCTTGGGCAGGCCGGTGCTGCCGGAGGTGTAGATGATCTGGGCCAGCATGGCGGCGTCCCGAGGCAGTGCGGGCGTGCTGGTTGGCATCTTGTCCAGCGCCAGCTGGTGCAGGTTGTGATACTGGGCACCCGTGCCCACCAGCGCCTCGGCAAGCCGCGGGTCCGGCACGCCACCCAGCACCAGGCTGATGGCTGCATCGCCAAGGATATGGGCCAGCCGCTCGGCGGGATAGGCAGGATCGAGGGGCACATAGGCCGCCCCCGCCTTCCAGCAGGCGAGCAGTGCGATGGCAAAGGCGACATCCCGTCTGGCCTGGATGCCGATGGCGGCGCCCGGGGTAACGCCACAGGATTGCAGCCAGTGGGCCAACTGGTTGGCACGCACCTCCAGCTCGCCATAGGTCAACGATTGCGCGCCCTCGCTCACCGCCAGCGCGTCCGGCAACTGAATAGCGCGCCGCTCGATATGACAGAGCAGGGTGTCGCGGCTCGGGTAGTCTTGCGGCAAGTCGGCAAGCTGTGCGGCCAGCGCGGCCTGGTCGGTGCCCGCTTCCAGCGGTAGTTGCCAGATGTCGGTCTCGGGGGCCGCCACCACGGCGCGCATCAGGTGCAGCAGGCGATCGGCATAAGCCTGGATGGTCTCTCGCTCGAACAGGGCGGTGGCAAACAGCCAGTCCACCCGGACGGAGTCCATCAGCTCGGTCACCTTGACCGATATGTCGGTCTTGGCCGGCAGCACAGGCGAGGTCTCCTCCACCAGCTGGCAGCCGGGGATGAGATCGTTGAAGTCCACCTTGGCCTGATAGACCAGCATGATCTGGAAGATGGGGTTGATGGCGGTGGTGCGATCGGCGCCGATGGCCTCGGCCAGCGCCTCGAAGCGGTAGAGCTGGTGATCAAAGGCCGCCAGATCCTCCTCCCGGCACTGCTGCAGATAGTCGACAAAGCTGGGCTTGCCGCTGAGTTGAGTGCGCAGCACCAGGGTATTGACGAAAAAGCCCACCAGCGACTCGATCTCGTGGCGCTCACGATAGGCGAGCGGGGTGCCGATCACCACCTCCTTCTCGCCGCTCTGGCGCACCATCAGCAGGGCAAACAGGGCGTGCAGACCGATAAAGTTGGAGGTGCTGTGGCGTTGGCAGAGGCGCTTGAAGCTCTCCCACTGGTCGCTCTCGATGGTGGAGAAGACCAGCTCGCCGCCGCTGTCCTGATGGGCCGGGCGCGGCTTGTCGAGCGGCAGACCGTGAACCTCGGGGCTGCCACCGAGTCGATCGACCCAGAACGGCTTGAACTCGGCGTGATAATCGAGAAAACGGTCCGAGTTGAACCAGCGGGCATAGTCGATGTAGGTGAGCGGCAGCTCGCTCACCTGCAGGGGCTCGCGGTTCTGATGGGCAAGAAAGGCGCGCTTGAGATCCGCGAACATGTTCTTGACCGACCAGCCGTCGGAGATGATGTGGTGCTGGGTGATCAGCAGCACGTGCTCGCGGCTGCCCAGCCGAATAAGGTGCACCCGGCTGAGATCCCCCCGGGTCAAGGAGAAGGGGCGTCCAATCTCTTCCCGCACCCGGCGGGCCACATAGGCCTCGCGCTCGGCAATGGGCTCTGCGCTCACATCCTCAATCTGCAACGTGAAGGGCGTATGGGGCAGGATCTCCTGCGCCCCCCTGCCCGCCTCGTCCTTGATGAAGCGGGTGCGCATGCTGGGGTGGCGGGCAAACAGGTGGTCGAAGGCAAACTCCAGCGCCGCCGTGTCCAGCTCTCCCTTGACGCGAAAATAGACCGGCATATTGTAGAGGTGGGAGGCCTCCTCGTACTGCTCGATAAACCAGAGCCCGCTCTGGGACGAGGAGAGCGGCCCCTGCCGGGCGCCCTCGGCGGCGATAGGTTCTTCGAAGGCGGCACGGGCCGCCAGGCAGCGCACCAGCTCATCCTTGTGGGCCTTGATGGTGGCACCGATGGCCGGCGTCACCGCCTCCTTGCTCGACTGGGAGATAAGCTGACCTTTGTCGTTCAGAGCCAGCTTGACCCCCTGCCGTTCCAGCTGTTTCAACAGCAAAATCATATTGTTCATCTGTTTCTCAAGCCTCAGGCACTCAGGGTGGCGCCGCCGTCGACGACCAGATCCTGCAGCGTGATGTGGCTGGCCAGATCCGAGGCCAGGAAGAGGACGGTATGGGCGATCTCCGCCGGGGTGGCGACCTTGCGCAGGGGGATGCCGAGCTTGAACTGCTCCGGCAACCCGGCAATGGTGCGGGCCATGGCCTCCTCGCTTGGCAGCATGCCGCGCAGCATGGGGGTATCCGTCGAGCCCGGCGACACCAGGTTGGCGCGCACGCCGAAGGGGGCCAGCTCCAGCCCCACCGTCTGGGTCAGGCTGGTGACCGCCGCCTTGGAGGCGCAATAGGCCGCCATCTGCATGCGCGGCACATGGGCGGCGTTGGAGCCGATGGTGACGATGGCACCGCGCTGCTGCCCCTTGAAGTGGGGCACCAGGGCCCGCAGCAGATAGAAGACGCCGCTGGCGTTGACCGTCATGCAGTCGTGCCAGTCGTCATCGCTCAAGGCGTCGGTGGGGCCGAGGCGCAGCACTCCGGCCCCGTTCACCAGCACATCGAGCCCGCCGTCTGCCAGCAGCGCTGCGCAGCAGGCGTTGACCGCCTTCGAGTCGCCAATATCGAGCAGCCGGGTGGCATAGGGGTAATCGGCTTCGGGAAACGCCAGATCCAGCCCCACCACACAGGCGCCGGCTGCCACGAACTGCGTCGCCACCTCGCGGCCGATGCCGCGCCCTGCTCCGGTCACCCAGACCCGCTTGCCAGTGAAATCAAAGGCCATTGCTTGTTGCTCCTTATCCATCACCACACCATCTCCACGCTCTCTTCGTCCTCGGAAAGCAGGCCGTCGAGGAAACGGCAGAAGTCGTCCAGGCGCGGGTGATCGAACACGTCGGAGACCTTGACCTGCACCCCGAACTCGGCGCCGAGCCGGTTGACGATCTGAATGGTCTGCAGGGACTGGCCCCCCAGTTCGAAGAAGTTGTCCGTGGGCGCCATGGTGGCCAGCCCAAGGATCTGCTGCCAGATAGTGCCGACCCGGTTCTCGGTCTCGCTGCCCAGGGTCAAGGCTTCGCCGCCCGCCTGGTAGGCGGCCAGCAGGGCCTTGCGATCCAGCTTGTTGGAGCCGGTGCGGGGCAGCTGGTCATAGTGGCGATAGTCGGTGGGGATCATGGCGGCAGGCAGCACCTTGGCCAGCTGCGCCTTGATGACCCGGCTGTCGCGCTCCGACCCCGCCACGAAGGCCACCAGCCGGCGCACGCTGCCGATGCTCACCCCCTGCACGCACGCCTCGTCCACCCCCGGCAGGGCCAGCAGCTGGGCCTCCACCTCGCCGGGCTGGATGCGATAGCCGCTTATCTTGAATTCGTTGTCGCGCCGACCAAGGTAGACCAGCCGGCCATCCACCAATCGCACCCGATCGCCGGTGCGGTAGACAGGCATCTGCTCCGCCCCAACACGGAGGGTATCGAAACTACCTTGCACGTCCCCCACGTAGCCGTTGGCCAGCTGCGGGCCGAGCAGCACCAGCTCCCCCTCCTCGGCGGGTTGCTCCCCCGCCCCCAGAATGAGCGCCTGCATGCCGGGCAGCGGCAGGCCGATGGGCAACTGGGCCTGGCTCGGGTCTTCCCGCTGCAGCTCCTGGGTGGTCACCACCACTGTGGTTTCGGTGGGGCCGTAGGTGTTGAAGAGGCGCACATCGGAGCGGCCCTGGCGCTGCCACTGGGCCAACTGCTCGGGGTAGACCGCCTCGCCGCCGATAATGACGGTGGTAAGCCCGGCAGGAATATGGGCCTGGCCCGCCGTCAGCGCCACCACCCACTCGTTCCAGAACGCGGTAGGCAGGTCGAGGTGGGTGATCCCCATCTGCTCCACCCCGGCCGCGAAGGCGGGCATGGATTCGAGCAGGGCGTCGGTGCGCAGCACCAAGGTGGCACCGGCGCTCAAGGTGGCGAACACCTCCTCGATGCTGGCGTCGAAGTTGAAGGGGGCGAATTGCAGCATCCGCGCGTCTTCATCGAGGTGATAGCGGCAGCGGGCCGCAGCGGCGAAGTGATCCAGGGCGCCGTGGCTCACCGCCACCCCCTTGGGCAGGCCGGTGGAGCCCGAGGTGAACATCAGGTAGGCGACGGCGCAACCGGCGGCCGGCTGGTTGAGCCGATCGCCACTCACCAGATCCCCCGCCAGCAGGGTGCGCCCCTCAAACAGGCTGGCCAGCTTGTGGCGGTACTCGGCCTGGGTGATCAGGGTCTTGACCTCCCCCAGCCGCAGAATATGGCCCTGGCGCTCCAGCGGCTGCTCGGGATCGAGGGGCACATAGACGGCGCCCGCCAGCAGCACCGCCAGCTGGGCGAAGATGGCCTGGGGGGTGCGGGCCAGCATGACCCCCACCTTGTCGCCGGGGGCGACGCCTTCGGCCTGCAAGGCGGCCGCCATCTGTTCGGCTCTGGCCAGCAGCGCCTCGTAGCTGAAGCGGGCCTCTCCCTGCGCCGTGCGCTGAATCAAGGCAATCTTGTCCGGGGTCTGGGCGGCGAAGTGGCAGAGCGCCTCCAGCACAGGCCGCGTCTTGATCACTTCATGGGTGGGGCCGGCGATCAGGGCCCTGGCCCGCTGCTCCGCCAGCCAGTCGGCCTTGAGCGTCCCCAGGGTCTGGGCGGGCTCGGCCAGCCAGCGTCCCAGCAGGGCAAACAGGGTATCGGCGATGGCTGCCAGATCCGCCTGACAGTAGCAGCCGGGGTTGGCGTCCAGATCCAGTCTGGGCTGACCATCGACGCCGACCTGCACCTCGATGGTGAGATCCTCCACCGGGCCGGCGCTGATGTTGAGAATATGGGCAGATAGCGGCCCGAAGCGGCGAGCGTGATCGAACGGCATGATGTTGACCAGCGGGCCGAACAGGCGTTTGTCGCCCCCCACCAGGCCAAGGTCGCGACGCAGCAGCTCGTAGCGGTAGTGCTGGTGTTTGCGCACCCCGCGCTTGGCCTTGGCCACGGCGCCGGCGGCTCCCGCCAGATCCAGCTCTTCACCAAGCGCGAGAGCCAGGGGGGTAATGTTCATCTGCATGCAGGGCACGGTCAGGGACGCCGAGCCGATGCGGTTCATCATCATCAGGCCGAGCAGGGTCTTATCCTGGCCGCTCGACAGCGACAGCTGGGCCGAGAGGCCGGCCAGCAGCAGATCGGGCCAGCCCAGCTTGTGCTCGTCGGCAAAGCCGGTCAGGGATTGCCAGAGCGCCGCCGGCAGCGGACGGCTCTCGCGGATAAATTCGGCGGCAATCGGCGCCCGTAACGAGCCAAATGATGTCACCTCGGGCCAGCCTTGCAGTTGCTCCTGCCAGAAGGCGCGGGCGGCGGCGTTCTTGCCGCTCTGCTCACGGCTCGCCTCTTCGGCCAGCACCTCAGCCAACGAGCCGAAGGGGGATGGGGAGTTCATCTCACCGGCCAGCCCCTCTGCATACAGCTCGGCGATGCGCTGGAACAGCAAGGTGGTACCAAAGCCATCCAGCGCGATGTGGTGCACGCAGCTGTAGAGGTAATCGCGGCCGGGGCCGCGCAGCAGGGCGAAACGGCAGGGCGCTTCTTGGGTCAACTCGAACGGGCGGCGCAGATCGGCCCAGGCCCAGGCGCGGGCCAGCGTCTCGTCATCGCGCTCGAGGGAGACCTCTTCATAGGCCAGGGGCAGCTCGGCCGGGACGAAGCAGACCGCCTCCTTATCGTCTTCGAAGTGGCCCTTGAGCGCCTCGCACTCCCCCACCGCCTTGGCAAGGGCCGCGGCCAGCACGGCCGCCTCGACCTTGCCGTCGAAGGCGATGCACTCGGCGGTGTTGAACATCGCCTTGTCGTCGTTCAGCAGATGTCCGGACCAGAGCCCCTGCTGAGGTATGGTCAAGGGGAAGCGGTTCATGGGGTCACCTCCAGCGCCTGGGCTGCCAGCCTGGCCTCGATCAGGCGCCACCAGCCGTTGAGGGTCGGCAACTTGGCGAGATCCACGAAGCCGAGCTCGACCCCGGCGGCGCGCCACTCGGTGAGCAGGGCCATGATCCGCACCGAATCCAGACCGTAGTCGATGAGGTTCTCATCGGGGTCAAACTCATCTTCGTCCTCGTCGATATGACTCAGCAGCCGCGCCTTGAGCCCCTCATACGTCAGCAACGGATTGCTCTGGACGGCAGAAGCGGCAACCGGCGCAAGGGCCAGCACCTCCTCGCAGCGGATCACCTTGCCGCAGCGGGTCGCCACGTAGTCGAGCGCCATCTGGTGGTCGGCCAGGGAGAAGTCCGCCACCCCGTCCGCCAGGAAGAAGGGCTGGATGTCGCGCATGAAGGCGTCGCAGGCGGTCATCATGCAACCGATATGGCCGTAGATGCCGCCGATGATCAGCTGATCCCGCCCCAGCGCTTTGAGCATCTGCTCGAGCTCGGAGCGCTGGAAGGCGCTGTAGCGCCACTTGACCAGCACGGTGTCGTCCCGCTCCGGGCGCAGGGCTGCCACCACCTGCTGCTGCTCGGGCCGTTTGTTGAGCCCCGGGCCCCACATGTCGTTGAGCAGGGCGCGATCCTCAGGGGATTGATCCTTGGGCTGGGCGGTGTAGAAGACCGGGATGCCGAGGGCCTTGCACTGCTTGCGCACGGCGGCCAGGCGCTCGGTGAGCGCCGCGATCAACGGGCTGTTTTCGCCATAGAAGGCGGTGAAGTACTCCTGCATGTCGTGGATCAGCAGGGCGGCGCGCTTGGGATCCAGAGACCAGTCGACCTTGTTGGCCTTCCACTGGCTGGGTATGGCGTAATTGTTCAGGGTTGGGATTGCCATAACGTCATGATTCCTTTTTAGTTTTATGCTGTTGTCAGGGGCTGGTTGGCGGCGATGGCGTGCGCAATGCGCGCCCGCAGCCCCTGCTTGTCAATCTTGCCCACCGCCGTCATGGGCAGGGCGTCCAGAGTTTCGAAGCGGTCGGGCAGCTTGAAGTCCGCCACCCCGCGCTCGCGCAGAAACTTGCGCAAGGCCAGCGGCTTCAAGGCGGGATCCGTGCTGACGATGAAGGCGCAGCTCTTCTCCCCCATGGCGCTGTCGGGCATGGAGACCAGGGCCGCATGGGTGATGGCAGGGTGGTGCAGCAGCTGGTTTTCCACCTCTTCCGCCGCGATCTTCTCGCCTCCCCGGTTGATCTGATCCTTCTGCCGCCCCACCACGGTGAGGTAGCCATCGGCATCCTGTACCACCAGATCGCCGGAGCAGTAGAAGCCCTCGGCATCAAACACCCGGGCGTTGTGGGCCGGGCTCTGGTAGTAGCCGCGGAAGGTATAGGGGCCGCGGGTGTGCAGGGCGCCAGGCTCGCCGGGGGCAACCGGATTGCCCGCCTCATCGAGGATGCGCACCTCGTCGTCCGGGCTCATGGGGCGGCCCTGGGTGTGAATGACCTTCTCGTCGGGATCAGAGAGCCGGGTGTAGTTGACCAGCCCTTCCGCCATGCCGAACACCTGCTGCAGCCGGCAGCCGAGCAGCGGCCCAATCTTGCTGGCCACCGCCTCCCCCAGCTTGGCGCCGCCCACTTGCAGCAAGTCGAGGCTCTCGAGCTGAATGCGCGCAGTGGGGTCCGCTTCCGCTGCCTGCAGCCAGAGCGAGACCGCCGGCGGCACCAGCGAGGTGAGGTTGACCCGGTGGCGGGCGATCAGCGGAAAACAGCTGATGGGGCTGGGGTCGGGGGCGAGCACCACGGTGCCGCCTGCCTCGAACACCCCCAGGGCGCCCGGGGAGCTCAGGGGGAAATTGTGGGGCGCCGGCAGGGCGCACAGATAGCGGGTATGGGAGCCGAGGCCGCAAATTTCGTTGCTGCGGCGCACGCTGTACAGGTAATCGTCATGGGTGCGCGGGATAAGCTTGGGGGTGCCTGTGCTGCCACCGGAGAGCTGGAAGAAGGCCACCTCGTTCGCCGGGGTCGGGGCAAAGGAGACGGATGGGGAGCTCCCCTCATCCCCCTCGCCGAGCCAGCGAGCCAGCCCCAGCTCCCCCCCATCGCCATCCAGCAGCACCAGCTCGGCACCGATGGTTGTCAGCAGCTCGCTCTCGCGTCCCTTGCTCGCAAACAGCGGGTGGGTCAGCGAGCCGACAAAGAGGCGCGGAGTGATCTGCTCGGCATAAGAGAGGAGCTCCAGCCGGTTGTGGCTAAAGAGCGCGTTGACCGGCGCAATGCCGGCCTTGAGCAGGGCGAAGAACACCAGATAGAACTCGGCCACGTTGGGGAGTTGCACCAGTGCGGTGTCCCCCACCCCCAGGCCGTGGCGGGCAAGATTTGCGGCCAGCCGGCTCGAGGCGGCGTCCAGCTCACGATAACTGAAGCGGCGCTCGCCGCAGAGGATGGCCTCGGCGTCAGGTGCCAGCTCGCACTGACGCGCCAGCATGGCGGTCAGCGGCTCGCCGCGCCAATAACCCTTGGCGCGGTACAGCTCCGCCAACTCTTCGGGCCAGCGGGTATAGGGCAGGAAGCGGTTGGACTGGGTCATTGTGCCACCTCCAAATCCAGGCCCAGGGCCTTGAGCATGGTCCCCAGCTTGGTGCCGGTCTCGGCCCACTCCATGGCGGGATCCGAGCCCGCGACGATGCCGGCGCCGGCAAACAGCTCCACTTGATGGCCATCGAGCACGCCACAACGGATCACCACGGCCCACTCGCCGTTGCCCTGGCTGTCGCACCAGCCGACGATGCCGCTGAACAGGGCTCGCCGGAAGGGCTCCTGCTCGCGGATGAACTGGCGGGCCAGATCGGTGGGATAGCCGCACAGGGCCGGGGTGGGATGCAGTTGGCAGGCCAAGGAGAGCACCGACGCCTCGCCGCCATTGAGCCGGCCAGCGATGGGAGTGCCCAGATGCCAGAGGGTATCCGTGCTCATCAGCGAGGGATGAGCGGGGATCGCCAGCTCGCGGCAGTGGGGGGTCAGCACCCGGCGGATCTCGTCGATCACCAACTTGTGTTCATGCTGGTCCTTGCGAGAGGCCAGCAGATCCCGAGCCACCATCTCGTCTTGCGCCGGCTCGCTCGCCCGTCTGGCGGAGCCCGCCAGCGGGTGGGTAAACACCTCTCCCCCGCTGACCCGCAGCAGCAGCTCGGGGCTTGCGCCCAGCAGGCGGCGACCCTGGCCGAGCGGCAGGGAGAAGTGGAAGGCGTGGGGATTCTGGGCCATCAGACAGCTCATCACCCGCTTAGGGTCGGCGGGCTGATGCAGGGTGAGTGTCAGCTTGCGCGACAACACCACCTTGGCGAGCCGGCCTTGTGCAAACGCATCCAGCGCCGCACTGACCGAGGCCTGAAATTCGCTGGCCGGCGGGGTGCTCTGCACCGAGATGACCCGGTTGGCCTCGGGGGCCTGCTCAGCCGCGGTCACCGATGACGGCTCTGTCGGGGCCAGTTTCTCGCCCCGCTCATAACGGCCGGGCACATAGAGGCAGGAAGCCTCTGCCGGATCAAACGCAAAAGCACCTATCAGCAGAGGGTTGGTCTGGCCGGCAGCCCTGGCGGCATCGAGGGCCAGGGTTATCTGCTGTGCCAGCAGGGGCCACTCGCAGGCGGGGGTGGTGATGGGTTGCCCCAGGTCAGTGGCACTGATCGTGCCCTGACACGAGGTAAACAAGAAATCAGGCGACATCTTCGCCTCGGCAGGTGCGCCATTGTCCATTACTCGAGTCTTCACGTAACACCCTCAAAGAAGATTCAAAATGATAATGATTATCAGTTTGACTTTGTGCGGCGGTAAAATACTCGCTTTGAAATCGCGGGGTCAATGGGATTTTGCATCGTTAAAACAGGAGCTTGTCTGTGGGTATGTCGGGGATGACGCCAGGGCGGGCCTGCTGGCGGTGAAGGGAAACCGCTACTCGAATGAAAACGGATTGCCATCCCCATATGGGGGATGCGACAGAAACCGGTCAGGGCGGCCCCACTGGCGGCCAACCCGCTTTGCCTCTAAGATGGCGCCACCTCTTGTGACAGCCCCGAAAATGGAACCCTCCCATGTTGAAACACCTGCTTCTGCTCCCCTTCGCCCTGCTGCTGGCGGCCTGCTCGCTGACCCAGTACAGCGTCAGCGAAGGGGAGATCAACCAGTACCTCAAGGAGCGAGTCGCCTTCGAGAAACAGCTGGGGATCCCCGGCATCATGTCGAGCAAGATCCGACTCGATGACATGCAAAGCCGCATCGGCCGCAGCCAGGCCGACAAGGTCGAGCTGGATGCCGCCGGCGAGCTGCAGGTGGCAAGCCCCCTTGGCAGCCAGCAGATGAAGATCCGCCTCTCCCTGCGGGCACGCCCGGACTATGTGGCCGAACAGGGCGCCATCTATCTGCGCGATCTCGAGCTGCTCTCCGTCAAGACCGAGCCGGCGGACGTGGGCACCGCCCTCTCCCCGCTCTTGCCCACCTTCAACCAGTCCCTCTCTCTGTTCCTCTCACAGACCCCAGTCTACCGGCTCGATGGCAGCCGCCAGAACGAGGCGCGGATCAAGGAGAAGGTCGAAGCCCTCAAGGTGGAGCCGGGCCGACTGGTCATCCCCTTCAAACTGATGTGACACCTGCCGCCGCGCCCCTCCTCTTCACCCCACCGGGGCGCGGTTTTTTTCTTCTCAAGCCCCGCCCTTTGCCCCATAATGCACACCATTCTCATTTAGATTCATGAGAAGCGTCATAATAAAATCAACAATATGGTGAGAAGGACATGAGAAAAACCGTACTGGTGCAGGCGATCGCCTGCGCACTCCTCAGCAGCGCCGCACAGGCTGCCGTCAAGGTGGAGGACAAGACGTTCAACACCGCCGCCAACATGCTGGCCTACACCGAATTCGAGCTCTCCGGCGAGCCGCTGGCCGAGGCCATCGGTCTGGATCTGGATGTGCTGGACGCCAACCGCGCCGACGAGCCGACCCCGTTCGACTTCGCCGCCGGCATCGAATCCTATGAATACTCCGAAGAGGCAATGTACGCCCTCAACTACCAGTCCGGCATGGGCCCCCATCTGGTCAACGGGCCGCAAAACCAGGCCCGTGGCGGCACCCTGGCCGACCTGGGCAAACGGGTACTGGCCATGGCCGAGGCCGTCGGCTTCCCCGCCGATGAAATTCCCCAGGGCATGTATCCCCTCTCCCTGCCCTACGCCTCCGCCAACCCGGAGTTCGCCCAGGCCGTGAACGCCACCCCGGTCAACGGTGACCAGATCACCATCAAGACCGCCAAGGGCAACGAGAAGAGCGTCAAGACCCAGGTCCCCGCCTACTTCCGCGACTACGCCACCCTGCGCTGGAGCGGCAGTGACAACCTGCTGGTCCCGGCCGCCGTGGGCGGCATCTTGCTCAAGGAAGTGATGTGGTCCCAGGACTTCCTCGGGGGCATGCACGTGGCCGAGACCGATGAAGAGGTGGAAGCCGCGTCCGCCACCATGGATCAGGACGGCAAGCACAAGCTGGGGGTTTCTGCCGCCGACGGCTTCAACGGCATGATGCTGACCGAGCAGTCCATCGACAAGCTCGCCATCCTGCAAGGTCAGCTCGGCTTTGACGGCAAGACCCTGGGCGCCAAAATCACCCCGCAGTACGATCCGGCCAAGGGGGTTGTCTACTTCCCTCATCAGGTGAAAGTGACCGAGACCAGCAAGAACGACGCCGGTGCCATCGGCAAGCTGGAGGTCGTGGACGGCTCCGCCCAGTTGCGCGACGCCTGGATGCTGCTGTGGCCCCTCTCCGAGTTCTACGCCTTCAGCGATCAGCGCACGGCCAACACCAATCAGAACCCGGCCTTCCACGCCGTGTTTGACGGTGCCCCGTTCGCCGCCGCTCCGGCTGCCAACCAGACCAACGATCTGGGCAAGGCGGTGGCGGGCAGCGATGCCTTCTCCCTGGCCCTGAACCTCTCCAACCTCACCTTCAAGAACCTGCTGGCCCTGCACTTCGAGCCCAAGGCCGGCACCCTGGTCGACAGCTGGCAAGCTGGCAAACAGGCCGGGCACGTCACCACCTTCGACGCCGCCTACGCCCTGGTCGCCCTGCAGATCTTCCAGCGCGCCCAGGATGCGCTGCCTGTGGGTTACGCCGCCGGTGACAATGGCGAGCTGAACCTCAAGACCCCACAGGGTGAGCAGGCGATCGCACTGGTCCGCAAGCAGGCCGATTTCATCCTCGCCAACCTCAAGGGCAAGAACGGCCTGGTCCATGACGGTCTGACACTGGGCGGCAAGCTTGACGCCGGTCAGTCCATCGACGCGCAGTTCGCCGCCATCCGCGGCCTGACCGCCGCCTTCCTGGCCACCTCGGATGCCAAGTACCGCACCGCGGCGCGCGAGCTCTTCATCGCCGCCGACAAGGCCTACTTCAATGCCAAGGCCGGTACCTGGCTCGCCGGCAAGCAGGGTGAATACACCCCCTGGACCCAGGCCGCCATCTCCGGCGCCCTGCGCTCTGCCATGCTGAACCTGCGCAACGAAGGGGCCGAGAAGGCACCCGAGCTGGAGCTGGCCCAGCTGACCCAGCGCTACGTGAGCTGGTTCCGCGGCACCGTCAACGGCGGCATGCAGATGGCCGAGTGGATCGGCGACTCCGGCGAGAACGTCATCGAGGGGGCCAGCAGCGACACCGACGAAGATGGCGTCCCGCAAGTGACCGCCGCCGGTGGCAAGCATGGCACCGCCATGGTGATGGCCGGCAAGGCCCTGGTCAGCGAGAAATAAATCGACCACCAATAGAAAGGGAGCCCAGGGCTCCCTTTTTTTGTCTGTGTCGACGAAGTTAGCCGAGCTTGGCCAGCATCGGCTTGGTCACCAGCACGATGCCCTGCTCGGAGCGGTAGAAGCGGCGTGCATCCTCGTCCGCGTTCTCCCCCACCACCAGGCCGTCTGGCAGCTTGCATCCCTTGTCCACCACCACCCTGCGCAAGCGGCAACCAGCCCCGATCTCGACCCCGGGGAAGATCACCGCCTGATCCAGGGTACAGAAGGAGTGCACCCGCACGTTGGTGAACAGCACCGAGTTGAGCACGAAGGAGCCGCTCACGATGGAGCCCCCCGCGAACATGGAGTTGATGGTCATGCCGTGCTGGCCGTTTCTGTCCTGCACGAACTTGGCCGGGGGCGACATGTTCTGGCTGGTCCAGATGGGCCAGTTCTCGTCATAGATGTCGAGCTCGGGCACCACGGAGGCAAGGTCCATGTTCGCCTCCCAGAACGAATCCAGGGTCCCCACGTCGCGCCAGTAGGGTTTTTGCCCCTCCTTGGCCCCGACACAGGACATGTTGAACGGGTGGGCAAAGGCCTTGCCCTCCCCCACGATGCGCGGGATCACGTCCATGCCGAAGTCGTGCTTGGACTCCTGGTTGTGGATGTCCTCTTCCAGCAACTGGTAGAGGTACTCCGCCTCGAAGATGTAGATGCCCATGGAGGCCAGCGAGCGATCCTCGCAGCCCGGCATGGCAGGCGGATTGGCCGGTTTCTCCACGAAGGCGCGGATCTTGCGTTGCTCGTCGATGTCCATGACGCCGAAAGCCGATGCCTCGCAGCGTGGTACCTCGATACAGGCCACCGTCACCTTGGCACCGAGGCGCACGTGATCCAGCAGCATGGCGGCGTAGTCCATCTTGTAGATGTGATCCCCTGCCAGCACCACGATGTACTTGGGACCGTAGTCACGGATGATGTCGACGTTCTGGTAGATGGCGTCTGCGGTGCCGCGATACCAGTGCACCTCGTCCACCCGCTGCTGGGCGGGCAGCAGGTCGATGAACTCGTTCATCTGGTAGCGCAGGAAAGACCAGCCCGATTGCAGGTGGCGCAACAGGCTGTGGGACTTGTACTGGGTCACCACACCCACCCGGCGGATGCCGGAGTTGATGCAGTTGGAGAGCACGAAGTCGATGATACGGAATTTGCCGCCAAAGTGGACGGCGGGCTTGGCGCGGTTATCGGTCAACTGCTTCAGGCGGCTGCCCCGTCCCCCTGCGAGCACCAAGGCCATACTCTGATTCAATAGTTGCCGTGCTTTGGCGGTGTCTACGGGTTCTAGCAACATATCTACCTCTGCTCTGTTGGGGCTGTTTTCAACCCATCTTCGCTTTTTTTACAGACCATGAAAGTGTTTTCACTCACATTTAGTTGCATTCCGCCGGCGCTTTATCGTGGAGTTGCGTGAGTACTCATGTTTTGCGCCAGCGACTTGGTTAGAATTTCTACATCATGAACATCATCAAGGATGAAACGATGTTGAATAAACATGAGGGAAACCTGCTGCTGGTCAGCGCACTGGTCTGCATTCCCATGCTGCTGTTGCAGGGAGTGCTGCTCGCCCCCCCCGCCTCACCGCTCACCCTGCTGCTGGTCCTGATGACCACCCTGACGGGATTCGCCCTGCAGCTCTTTCTCACCCACAGCGTGCGCCGTGGGGAAAAGGCGAGGCAGGAGCAACGCTGGCTGCTGGCGCTGCAGCAGCGGGATCCCGCCATGCTCGACAGCGTACAGGCACAAACGGCTCTGCGCCAGCTCCTTGCATCCTTCAATGAGGCCGAGATCGATGCCCACCGCCAGATCACCGAATTGCACAATCAGGCGACCCGGGACGAGATGACGGGGCTTGGCAACCGCCACGCCTTCCGGCGCGATCTGACCGAGCTGCTGCAACAGGAAAACACCCAGACCGCCATCCTGGTGCTCATCCGCGCCACCGAGCTCGGGACCCTCAACGCCCAGCGCGGCTTCCAGTCCGGGGATGCCTACATCCGGGACATCGCCGCCCTCATCAGCCACACCGTCAGCCGCTTCCCGGGCCACCGGGTCTATCGCATCTCGGGGGCCGATTTTGCCGTCCTGCTGCCTCCCCTGGCCCAGATCCCGCCCCATCTGCTGGGACGGGATCTGAAGCTCGCCTTCGATCGCTATCAGCACGATCACGAGCTCGAGAGCGCCGCCTACTCGGGCATGACCCGCCTGAGCAGCGAGCAGAAGATAGAGGCCATTCTGGCCCGGGCGGATCTCGCGCTGGCCCGTGCCCAGACAGAGGTGGTCAATGGCTGGGCCATCCAGCAGAACGACGAGGTGGTCGAGGTGCAGGGTCAGCGTCACTGGACCCAGGTGCTGACCGATCTGCTGGAGCAGGAGAGCATCAGCTTCACCTGCCAGCCCATCCAGCCCCTGCATCGCGGCATGCTCGCCTACCACGAGATCTATCCCCGTTTCAGCAGCAGCGACGGCACCGTGCTGCCAAGCGATACCCTGCTCGCCATGGCGCAGCGGCTGGACATGGTACTGCGCCTGGCCCAGATGGTGATCCGCCACGTCATCCGCCAATACCGCGCCTTCGGAGGCCGCAACAGCCGGTGGGGTCTCAATCTGCCGGGCTCCCTGCTGCAAAACAGCGCCTTTCTCATCTGGCTGGATCACCAGTTGCAAAAAGACCCCGACATCGGGGCCAACCTGGTGTTCGAGCTCGACGAGGAGCACCTGGAGCGCAACCTGACCGGGTCCAGGCGGCTGTTCGAGCTGCTCAGGCGCCACGGCAGCCGCTCGGCCATCTGCAACTTCGGCAAGGGGATAGGCTCCTTCAGCCTGTTTCGCGAGCTCAAACCCGACTACATCAAGCTGGACCCCGGTCTCATCACCGAGCTGGAGCAGGATCTCACCAATCAGCAGTTCGTGCGGATGATCGTCGACGTCTCCCATCGCATGGGCTGCCTGGTGATCGCGGAAGGGGTGGAACAGATAGGTCAGAAGCAGATGCTGCAGAGCATGTATGTGGACGGCTTGCAGGGCTACCTCATCGCCCGGCCCCAGGAGCTGGGACCGGAGATCGGTCAGATGGGGATCTTCACGGAGACGGTTTCAGCTTCAACAGGGTCAGAATGATGTCGTTGAGCTGGCGATAGCGCTCCAGCTCCTTCTGATCGTAACGGGTCGCCAGCATGGTCGGGTTGTGGCGATGCTTGAGGTAGCGGTTGATCTGCAGGCGGTTGAACCCGGCCACCTTGTAGATCTGGCCGAGCAGGGCATTGAGCTCGTCGTCCGCCAGCCCGGCCCGGGTCAGGTAATCGGGTTGGGACGGGCTCTCCTGGCGGGCCGTGACCTTCTCCAGCTGGCCACGCTCCTGCAAATAGGTGAGCCACTGCTCCACGTAGAGTGGCTTGCAGCCCCCCAGCAGATTGAAGTACCCCACGGCATCGCAGCGGCACCCGCTCAGCAGCACCAGGGCCAGCTCGTCGCTGTCACACAGAAAGCTCACCGGGCCGCTCTGGCTCCAGTCCAGCGCCTGCACCTGGATCCTCCCCTGCGCCCCCGCCTTCGTGGTCACGTCAAAGACAAACATGGCACCTCCCGATCGGCAAAGGGTTGATGATGACCCATCCCCGGGACGGGTGCAAAGGCAAATCGCCTTTTCATGGCCCATGGCGGCCATAAAAAAAACCGGCCCCCCGAAGGGGGCCGGTTCATCACAATCCGGCAGGACGGCAGACTCAGGCGTCCAGTTCCACCAGCGCCTTGGCCAGCTCGATGGGCTCGAGCTCCTGGCCTTCCAGATCGGCGTTCCAGTTCGGGCCGACCAGCACGTCGTCCTCGTCCAGATCGTTGATCCAGATGTCCAGGAACTCTTCGAGCTCGATCACTTCCGGCTCGTAATCCGCCCACTCGTCCACGCAGTGCAGGCGGGCATCCCCTTCGGCGGACCAGAGCGGCATCACGTCCGCATCTTCGAACTCGGCGGAGCGGCACACCACCCAGTCTTCACCGTAGCGCAGACCCCACACCTGACCCGACTCGCGGACTTCTTCGATGAACAGCTGGAAATTGGCGTCAAGATTGTCAGTTAGTTTGCTCATGGGGTCTCTCTCTTGCAAAGCAATGGCAGGCTGTCGGCCAGGGCTGGCCGAGAATGGGGCAGATGGTGTCCCAAAAGCCCCCCAGACTCAAGCCTTATCCCGAAAAAGCGGGGAGAAAGGCCGTCAGATGCGATATTTCGCCACCAGGGCCCCCAGCTCGTCGCAGGCCAGCGCCAGTTGCCCGGATGCCTGCTCGGTCAGCCGGTTCTGGGCCAGGGCATCCGCCGCCAGCTGGGTGATGGCCACCAGCCGCTGGTTGATCTCCTCCGCCGCCCGGCTCTGCTCCGCCGCCGCCGTGGCAATCTGCCCATTCATGGCAGTAATGGTGTGGACGGATCCATCGATGGCATTGATGGCGACATCCGCATCGCCGGCCCTGTCCGCCGTCGCGCGGGAGAGCTGCTGTAATTGGCTGATGCCGCTGACCACCTTGCCGGCCCCCTCCTGCAACCGCTGGATCATCTGCCGGATCTCGTCGGTGGAGCTGTGGGTGCGGGTCGCCAGGGTACGCACCTCGTCGGCGACCACCGCAAAGCCGCGCCCCTGCTCCCCGGCCCGTGCCGCTTCAATGGCGGCGTTGAGGGCCAGCAGGTTGGTCTGCTCCGCCACCCCGCGAATGACGTCGAGCACGGAGCCAATCTGCTGAGTCTCCTGCTCGAGGCGGCTCACCGCCTGTACCGTCTCCACCATCTCGTCCGCCAACTGGCTGATGGACTCCCGGGTCTGGACCACCACCTCGCGGCCATGCTGGGCCAGATTGAGGGCCGAATCCGCCGCGTCGGCGGCCTGGGCCGCGTGCTGGCCCACTTCGCGGCTGCTCACCGTCATCTGCTCCATGGCGCTGGCCACCCGCAGGGTATCCTGCTCCTGTCCGGTGACGATGGCGCCGGTACGCTCCACCACCTCGGCCAGCTGGTGAGCATGCACCCGGTTCTGATCCGCTATCTGCTGGCTGCGGGCCACCAGCTGCGCCATCTGGCTGGCGAAGAGGTTGAAGTTGATGCTGAGCTGGCTCAGCTCGTCACGCCCCGACTCCGGCAGACGTACCCGCAGATCCCCCTCCCCCCTGGCGATGTTGCCAAGGGCCGAGACCGAGCGGGAGAGGGGCACGACGATGCTGCGCACAATGAGGCCGACCACGGCAAACAGCAGGAGGGCCAGCACCAGCCCGATCCCCAGCAGGGTGTGCAGCACCTCCCGGTACTGGGCCTCGACGTCGTCCACATAGACGCCGGTGCCGATGATCCAGTCCCAGGGGGCGAAGCGCTTGATGTAGGAGATCTTGCGTACCGGTTCGTCCACCCCCGGCTTGGGCCAGTAGTAGGCCACCTCCCCCGCGCCCTGGGCCCGCGCCAGATCGGCGAAGGCGACGAACAGCCTGAGCCCCTGCTTGTCCTCCACCCCGGAGAGATCCTTGCCGTCCAGCTCGGGTTTCATGGGGTGCATCACCATGGTGGGGTGGCTGTCGTTGATCCAGAAGTAGTCATCGTTGCCGTAACGCAACCCCTTGATCAGCGCCAGCGCCTCGGCCTTGGCGCTCGCCTCGTCCAGCTCTCCCTTGCGCACCCTGGCTTCCAGCCCCGCCACCAGGCTGTAGGCGGTCTCCACCTGGGCCTGGGTCTGGCGGCTCTTCTCCCCCATCAACCCCTGCTGATAGATCTGCAGGCAGAAGAACAGCAACAGTCCCAGCAGCGCCAGCACCATCAGGGTCACCAGCGACAGACGCCGACCGATACTCCATTGTCTCAACATACCCTCGCCCCGCAGCAGCTACATATCCTTAACACAAGGTATGCCGCCGCGACGCGGGCTGTCCACGATGTCAGCAAAAGCGATGCCAAAAACATGATCCAACCCCAAAAACAAGAAAGGGTGCCCAGTGGCACCCTTTCTCGTGGTCGACAGGAAGAGGTATCACCGCTCCCAGTACACCTCTTCCAGGCTGTCTTCCTTCTCCGGCAACCCGCGGGAAAGGCGCGGGCTGCTCTGGGCCAGCACCTCGTAGCTCACCCGGTTGGCGTACTTGCACACCTGGGCCAGAGAGGAGTAGGTCAGGAATTCCGAGAGATGCTTGGCGGAGTTCGGCACGTTCATGCGGTGGTAGGCGTTCGCCACCATGTCGTGCAGCACGGCGGACAGCGCCCCGTCCCCTGCCCCATTGGTGTTCTTGATCTTCTCCGGCCCGCCCATGTAGGGGGAGATGTGGGAGTAGATACGCGCAGGCTTGCGGCACTTGTCCCGGGCCATGGGGCGGCTGAACTCGTACATGTTGAACTCGGGGATGACGCCGGGCAGCAGGGTGTGGGTGGTCTCGCGCTTGTAGTCCTCGTCGGTGTAGCTCGCCATGTAGAGGCCGATGGGGCCGGCGGTGCAGAGCACCATGTCCGCCCAGTCCAGCGCCTTGTCGGCCGCGCCGAGGGGATCCTTTATCCCGGTCAGGGCCTCCGCCTCGTCCTCGTTCATGGCGAGCACGGTCACGTTCTCGCTGATGAAATCGCGCCACCACTGGGGATTCTCGTCGATGACGAAGCGGGTGCCCAGGGTCAGCACCACAGGCACCCCGGCCTCGCGGGCATAGCGCACCGCGGCCATGGCGGCCTCCTTCATGGGGGTGCCGTCGGCGCCGCGCACCAGGTAGGCGGTGATCACCAGGGCCGAGGCCTCCTTGATGATGGTCTCGGGGATGTGGTCCACATCCAGGTGATCCATCTTGCCGGCGTTGATGCCAAAGCTGCGCTCTCCCCCTTCGGTGATGAAGGTGAAGCAGCGCCCGACCGGGCCGTCCACCGGCTGCAGGTAGTCGAGGTTGACCCGGGAGGAGGTGTTGCACAGATAGCGGTAGGCATAGCTGCCGATGCGGATGTCCTGGCTCATGACGCCAAGCAGGATGGAGTGGGAGTCCGCCAGCACGGAGTAGTTGTGCATGGTGTTGCCGATGGTGCCGCCGGCAAATTCGCTCACCACCATGTTGTTTGCCTTGAGCTCGTCGTAGACCAGCTCCGCCACCTCGTCGGAGATGAGCATGGAGTGGCCCTTGCTCAGGCCGTACCGGTTCAGGAAGTCTTCGTCCACATGGGCTTCGATATCCACCAGAGTCTGATCGATGCCCACTACATAGGCCTTGCCCAGTTCGGTGAGCTGGGAGTTCTGCGGGATCAGGGGATCACGTCTGTCGACCGGGAAGTAGTGTTTGGACTTGCGCTGACCGGGAAATTTCATGGCAATCTTCTGTGCTCTGGGGAAAAGAGGGGCGGGATTTTAACACAATCCACCACGCCGAAAAGTCGCACGATTGAATTTTGAGGTCAGTATAGACAAGGGCTTGCGAGGAAAACGTTTGACTTGCCTGCCACAAAAAACCACCCCGTGACGGGGTGGTGTTGCGGGATGACATTCAGCTTGCCGAGAGCCCCTGCACCAGGGCCAGCACCGAGAAAATCCCCAGCGACAGCCAGAAGAAGAGGGTGCCGAAGAGGCGCGGCATGTTGGGAGCCCTGGGGATCTGGATGCCGATGGCATGCAGGATGCGACCCACCAGCAGCAGCACACCACCCAGGTGCAGCCAGAGCGCACCGACCCCCGCCAGTTCGCACAGGGCCATCAGCAGCAGGGTGAGGGGCACGTACTCGGCAAAGTTGCCGTGGGCGCGGATCGCGGCCAGCATCTCGGGGGCTTCCCCCTCCCCTATCATCACCCTGAACTGGGCGCGGCGCTTGACCACCCAGAAGGAGAGCAGCAGGAACAAGAGCCCGAGCAGGCCGGCGTAAATCAGCGTGATATGCATCATCAGGACACTCCTTTATCGTTGAATCCGAACGTCCGCCACGTCGGGCACCGGATGAGAACGGCCATCATGCCAGCTCGCGACAGATGAGGGAAACCATCATGCGGATATGGGCCTGATCGCTGTTGAGGGCCGGGATGTATTCAAACTGCTCGCCACCGGCGGCCATGAAGATCTCCCGGTTCTGCACCTGGATCTCCTCCAGGGTCTCGAGGCAATCCGCCGAGAAGGCCGGGCAGATGACATCGAGCCGCTTGACGCCGCGAGAGGGCAAGTCGGCCACGGTCAGGTCCGTGTAGGGCTTGAGCCACTCCTCCTTGCCAAAGCGGGACTGGAAGCTCGCGGTCCACTGCTCCGGGGCCAGCCCCAGCGCCTCCGCCAGCAGAGCGGCGGTGCGCCTGCACTGATGACCATAGGGATCCCCTTCCCGCTCGTAGCGCTCGGGAATGCCGTGGAAGGACATCAGCAGATGCTCCCCCTGGCCGTGCTGCTCCCAGTGGCGACGCACGCTCATGGCCAGCGCCTGGATGTACTCCGGGTGGGCATGGTAATCGCGGATGAGCCGCACCACCGGCAGATTGCGCTCGGTTTTCATCGCCCTGGCCCAGGCGTCGAATACCGAGGCGGTGGTACTGACCGAATACTGGGGATAGAGCGGCAGCAGGATCACCCGGTTGACCCCCTGGGCCTTGAGAGCCTGCCAGCCATCGGCCAACGACGGGGCGCCATAGGTCATGGCGAGCGCCACCGGCACCTCGACCCCTTCCCGCTTGAGCTCGTGCTCCAGGGCCGCGCGCTGCTGCTGGCTGATGACCATCAGGGGGGAGCCCTGCTCGGTCCACACCTGCTGATAGAGCTTGGCCACCTTGGGGGAGCGGGTCGGCAGGATAATGAAGTGAAGCAGGGGGCACCAGAGGTAGCGCGGCAGGTCGACGACCCGCTGATCGTGCAGAAACTGGCTGAGAAACGCCTTGACCGCCGCCGTGGTCGGCGCGGCCGGGGTACCCAGATTGACCAGCAAGATCCCGGTTTTCGTGGTCACGTTAGCATCCTGTCGTTCTGTGTCGTGGGAATGGAATGCAAGAAAGGGCCCGGTATGGACCCTTTTCTCACTCTCGTAGCCAGCCGGCGAACGGCTGCGTCCTGCCGGCCCAGAATGGCTTAACCGAGAATGGCGGCCAGTTGCTGGCTGACCAGATCCACCGGCTGGGTGCCGTCGATCTTGACGTAACGGGTGTTGCCCGCTTCCGCTTCCTTGCCGTAGAAACCGATGAGCGGCGCGGTCTGCTGATGGTAGACATCCAGACGCTTGCGCACTGTGGTCTCTTCGTCGTCGGCACGGATCACCAGATCCTCGCCGGTCACGTCATCCTTGCCTTCCACTTTCGGCGGGTTGAACACCACGTGGTAGGTACGGCCGGAGCCGGAGTGCACGCGGCGGCCGCTCATGCGCTTGACGATCTCTTCGTCCGGCACGTCGAATTCCAGCACGAAGTCCACGGTCACACCGGCATCCTTCATGGCTTGCGCCTGGGGAATGGTGCGGGGGAAGCCGTCCAGCAGGAAGCCGTTGGCGCAATCCGGTTGCGCGATGCGTTCTTTGACCAGGCCGATGATGATGTCGTCGGAGACGAGCTGACCTGCGTCCATCACGGCTTTGGCCTTGAGGCCCAGCTCGGTACCCGCCTTGATCGCCGCACGCAGCATGTCGCCGGTGGAGATCTGCGGAATACCGTGTTTTTCCATGATGAACTGAGCCTGGGTACCCTTGCCGGCGCCCGGAGCTCCCAACAGAACAATGCGCATACACGCTCCTAGTTGATTGGTTATTCAATTCTTGAGAAGGCAAAAAACTACACGTTTTCGCCCGTATTAACAAGCTCGCCCCGTGTGAGTGGCCAGATTATCACCACACTCCCGCCCCGTCTCTGCGACCAAAGACGCAGACGACGACCACGAAAAATGATTGAAAATGCAGCAGCGCACCAGAGGGGAACGGCCAAAAAAAAGCCCACTGTCATGCAGTGGGCCAATCACAATCACATCACGCCTGGAGTAGCAGACGGTTGATACGGGAGACGAAGCTCGCCGGATCATTGAGGCCACCCTGCTCCGCCAGCTGGGCCTGCTCGTGCAGGAGGGAGACCCACTCGCCAAACAGGCTCTCATCCTCGATGGTGCCGAGCTTCTTCACCAGGGCATGGTCGGGGTTGAGCTCCAGGATGTACTTCTGCTCCGGCACCGGCTGACCGGCGGCGCGCATCAGCTTGATCATCTGGGTGCTCATGCCGTGGGCGTCGGTGACGATGCAGGACGGCGAGTCGGTCAGACGGTGGGTGACGCGCACCTCTTTCACCGCCTCCCCGAGGCTCTTCTTGACCCGCTCCACCAGACCGGCGTTGGCTTTTTCGGCCTCCTCCTGCGCCTGCTTGGAGGCGTCGTCTTCCAGATCCCCGAGATCCAGTTCGCCACGGGTGACGGAGACCAGCTGCTTGCCGTCGAACTCGGTCAGGTGGCTCATCAGCCACTCGTCCACCCGCTCCCACATCAGCAGCACTTCGACGCCCTTCTTGCGGAAGATCTCGAGGTGCGGGCTGTTCTTGGCAGCGGCATAAGAGTCGGCGGTGATGTAGTAAATCTTCTGCTGACCTTCCTTCATGCGGCCAACGTAATCCTCGAGCGACACGGTCTGGGCTTCGCCCTCGCCGGCGGTGCTGGCAAAGCGCAAGAGCTTCGCGATCTCTTCCCGGTTGGCGTAATCCTCGGCCGGGCCCTCTTTGAGCACATTGCCGAACTCGCTCCAGAACTTGGCGTACTTCTCGCCATCCTCTTTCGCCAGCTTGTTGAGCATGGTGAGCACGCGCTTGGAGCAGGCCTTGCGCAGGGAGGCGGTCACCTTGTTGTCCTGCAGGATTTCACGGCTGACGTTGAGCGGCAGATCGTTGGAGTCCAGCACCCCTTTCACGAAGCGCAGGTAGGTCGGCATGAACTGCTCGGCGTCGTCCATGATGAAGACGCGCTGCACATAGAGTTTCAGGCCGTGCTTCTGTTCGCGGTTGTAGAGATCGAACGGCGCGCGGGCCGGGATGTAGAGCAGGCTGGTGTACTCCTGGGCCCCTTCCACCCGGTTGTGACCCCACAGGAGCGGATCTTCGAAGTCGTGGGCGACGTGCTTGTAGAACTCCTGGTACTCCTCGTCCTTGATGTCCTTCGGGTTGCGGGTCCAGAGCGCGGTGGCGCGGTTGACCTGCTCCCACTCCCCCGGGGTGCCGACGATGGTTTCACCGTCTTCTTCCCGATCCGGAGTGCCCTCCTTGAACATCTCCACCGGCACGCTGATGTGGTCGGAATATTTGCTGACCACGGAGCGCAGGCGCCAGTCGTCCAGGAACTCCTCTTCATCGCTGCGCAGGTGCAGGATGACGTCGGTGCCGCGACCGACTTTGGTCACGTCAGCCACGGTGAAGGAGCCTTCCCCTTGTGATTCCCACTGCACGCCCTGCTCCGGCGCGGTGCCGGCGGCGCGGGAGACCACGGTCACCTTGTCGGCCACGATGAAGGCTGAGTAGAAGCCCACCCCGAACTGACCGATCAGCTGGGAATCCTTGCCCTGGTCACCGGAGAGGTTCTTGAAGAACTCGGCGGTGCCGGACTTGGCGATGGTGCCCAGGTGCTCGATCACCTGGTCACGGGTCATGCCGATGCCGTTGTCCGAAATGGTCAGGGTCTTGTTCTCTTTGTCCACCACCAGGCGCACGCGCAACTGGCCGTCGTTTTCGAACAAAGAGGCATCGGAAAGCGCCTTGAAGCGCAGCTTGTCCGCCGCATCGGAGGCGTTGGAAATCAGCTCGCGCAGGAATACTTCTTTGTTGGAGTAGAGGCTGTGAGCCATCAGGCTCAGCAGTTGTTTGACTTCAGTCTGAAAGCCGTGGGTTTCGGCGTGAACACTTTGGGTCATCGACCAGTCCTCAAAACGTCGGGTTGAACAGATTCCCAAGCTAGATGGGGTTGGCCTTTCAAATATCAAGGGGCTTGCGTGCAAACTTGAGAGCAAATTTGCACACCGGCCCCTCGCTTGGCCCACACAGGCAACCCCCTCCCGGCCTCCCCCTTCACAAGGGGGAGGTGCACCGTCGTCCCCTGTCTGGCGAAGGGGTCAGACTGGAATCGAGAGGGGTGACATATAGCGGGGTCAGCCTTGCTCTCCCCTGCCAAAGGGAGGGCTGGGGTGGGGTGCGTTGCTCCCTCCTCTGCCAAGGGGAAGCATGAGGTGGGATCCGTTGCCCCCTCCCCTGCCAAAGGGGGCATGGGGCGGGCTCCGTTGCTTTCTTCCCTGCCAAAGGGAGGAGTGGGGCAAGATCCATTGCTCCCTCCCCTATCAAGGGGAGGGCCGGGGTGGGGTTCGTTGCTTTCTCCCCTGCCAAAGAGAGGAGTGGGGCAAGATCCATTGCTCCCTCCCCTGCCAAGGGGAGGGCCGGGGTGGGGTCCGTGGTGTCTTTAGCTCAGGCGCTGGCGCCCCATCAGGGAGTGGGAGAGCGTGGTGCCATCCACCAGCTCCAGCTCCCCGCCCACCGGCACACCGTGGGCGATGCGGCTCACCTCCACCCCGGCGGAGCGGGCCATGTCGGCGATGTACCAGGCGGTGGCATCCCCCTCGATGGTGGGGTTGGTGGCGAGGATCAGCTCCTTGATCTGCTCCTCCTTGAGGCGGCGCTCCAGGATATCGAGCCCCAGCTCCTCGGGGCCGATGCCGTCAAGGGGCGACAGGTGCCCCATCAGCACGAAGTAACGGCCGGAGAACTGGCCGGTCTGCTCGATGGCGGCCACGTCCGCCGGGCTCTCCACCACACAGAGCAGGCCGTTCTCCTCGCGCTTGGGATTGGCGCAAATATCGCAGCGATCGTTCTCGGTAAAGGTGCGGCAGTGGCTGCAATGACCGATTTCGGTGAGCGCCCGATTGAGCAGGGAGGCCAGACGCAGGCCGCCGCTGCGCTCGCGCTCCAGCAGGGTGAACGCCATGCGCTGGGCCGATTTCGGGCCCACGCCCGGCAAGACCTGCAGCGCCTTCATCATCTCATCGAGCAGGGGACTGAATTTCATGGGGATATCCTTTAAAGCCGCGCCGAAGGAGTGATTCGGCCCGCTTGCCTGAAGCGGTGCCGACGCCTCCATCCGAACCTATCTTGTTGGCGCAGGACTATACCCGAGCCGGCCCCGGGCGCCAATGGCCGGATCCCGCCACAGTGCCTGACGGCCCAACATCACCCCGGTCGGGGCGCAGCACTGAGCGGCAACCTCCCCTTCCCCTCTCCCCACAACCCAGATCACGCCATGATTGCCAAACCAATTCCGGGGAAACCGGGAAACCCTCCCAGATTGCCCCAACTCACTCCCCACCAGCCTCCAGACAAGCCAGCACGGCCAGAAACCAGGCCCACATTGTTTGGTTTTTCTATTCGACAATCAGTTATCGTTTAGCAAAACCAAACAATAAATGCCCTCTTGAGGTCCCGATTTATGACGTTGCGCCGGTTTTCAACGGCTCCCCCTTCTGTTTTTTCACCGGCCGATTAGTATGACTCACGCGACAACCAGCTCCGTTGAGGCCGTTACTAGGGCACGGTGAGAGCTAGGGAAAGTGCGAACAAGTATCCCACGAACAAAAAATGAAAATTTTAGTCATTTAATATCAATGGGTTACCAGTAAATGCTCTCGTGCCATATGACTTATTCGCACCTTCCCTTACCCGTTTACCATAGCGGCCAAAAGTGATCCCTGGATTTGACCCCATAGGTCCAGACACTTTTTCCCGCTTAGGGTTGTGATACCCGACTGCGCAGAAATTCCCGTGGTGAACGGTATCCCAAGGCG
>NZ_JBFOCN010000053.1:0-31427 GCF_040907815.1 Aeromonas sp. s6 | reverse complement strand
TGCGCCTGTTGTGGGCATACTGCGAAGGATAACCGCCAGACGCAAAGCCAGTTTAAATGCGCTGCGTGTGGTTATGAGGCGAACGCCGATGTGAATGGCGCTCGCAATATTTTAGCGGCGGGACACGCCGTTTTAGCCTGTGGAGGCGCGGTGCAATCAGGCCGCCCGATGAAGCAGGAACCCGGTACTGCGCGAGCAGCTATCACCCAGTAATGGGAATCCCCCTCCTGTGACGCGAAGCGCTAAGGTGGGGGAGGATGTCAAGGGTACCGAGACGTTGCGCATCACGCTCATCACCCCGGCCACCGCCTCGTTGGCCTGGTCGGTCTTTGGCAGGGTCTTGATGTAGAAGGAGGCGCGGGCAAAACGGTCCGCCGAGCGGTTGGTGCCGGGCAGCATGGTGAGACCGCCAATCTCCTCCCAGTAGTCGTTGAGGGCCAGTTGCTTGTCAAAGGTCGGCGAGTTGGTCATCACCTGATAGCTGCGGTCGTGGTAGATCTGCAGCTTGTCCCCCACGTACTGGAAGATGGCGGAATCGCCGCTCGCATCGGAGAGGGAGAGGTGCAGCTGGCCCGGCTTGCCATCCGGGGTCAGGGTGGGCACCACATAGAACTCCTCCTTCGACAGGGCCTCGACCGCCTCGGCCACGGTGGCGAAGTTGTCCAGCGCGTACTGGGCCCAGAGCGAGATGGAGAGAGTCTTGCGCGGATCCTTGTCGCTCGGGGTCACATACTCGGACTCGGTCAGATAGAGCAGGTTGGCCACCAGCCCCTTCTCGTTCATGCCGTCGGCGGTGCCTGCATCGAAGCCTGCCGCCACCACGGAGCCGTAGCGCGACGTCCACGTCATGGAGTGCGCGCCGGCCTCCCCTTCCCGCGCGATGCCACGGGGCAGCGCCCAGAGATTGGTCGGCATGGCGCTGCGCCAGTTCATGGTACGACCGGTCACCACCAGCGCTCCCTCCCCCTGATAGACGGCGCGGGTACAGGCATCGGCGAGGGAACTGACGGAGAGGGAGACGGTCAGGGCCAGCAGGGTCTTGTGCAACAGGGGAGAACGCAGGATTGTCACATGGTTCACTCGAGTCCAGTGAAAACACAAGCGTATCCCTTTTTGCATAACAGGGGCTGACTGAGACTGGCAAGCCAGGTGACAGATCTGCCAACAGAGGCGCTTCCCTGCCAATCAGCGATCAATATCCATAAATTAATCAAAGAGATAAGCAAGCCACTTCGGGGCGATACCGCCAGATGCCATTCGCTGGCTTGCGTCGGTTTCAGACACATACCCTGCCCGCCAGCAGGCGGACAGGGAGGGGCTCAGCCTTCCTTCTTGCGGATACTCAGCCCCAGCTCGCGGCCGCGCAGGCGGGCGTAATAGATGGTGCCCACAAACGCCAGGGTGGTGAGCACCAGCTCCACCACCGCCAACCACCGCTCCCCCTCATCCGTGGTGATCAGGGTCAGGGCGTGCAGGAAGTAGGGCATCAGCACGAAATTGCCCCAGGCGTGGGTGTAGGGATTGCCCTGCACTATGCCCTTGAGGGGGAAGAGCAGCGGCACCGTCCAGATCACCGGCAACAGCCAGGGGGCAAGATCCGGGTGGGGCGAGAGCCACAGATGCCAGAGCAGCACCCAGGCCAGCAGGCCGAAAAAACCGGCCAGGGTCAGCAGGCGAGCGAAGCGGGTGGTCACTTGAGGATCTCCAGCACCTGCTCGGGCGGACGACCGATGCGGGCCTGCCCGTTCTTGATGACGATGGGGCGCTCGATGAGCTTGGGGTGCTGGTGCATGGCACGAATGAGGTCATCGCCGCTCACCTCGCCGAGCCCCAGCTCCTTGTAGAGCTCTTCCTTGGTGCGCATCAGCTGTCGGGGATCCGTGAAGCCAAGCTGACTCAGGAGGGTGCGGATCTGTGCCTCGCTCGGGGCCTGCTCCAGATAGAGCACCACCTCGGGGGCGACCCCGTGCTGTTCCAGCAAGGCCAGGGTTTCACGGCTCTTGGAGCAGCGCGGATTGTGGTAGATTTGGGTCTCGCTCATGATAACTCCCTGATTAATCGCAAGATGGGACAAGAAATGGCGCTATTGTAGGGGAAACGGATGGTCAGGGTAAGCGGGAAGGCTATGGAAATGAAACGGATCTGTTGGCTGATTGTGGCAACCCTGCTGGGGGCCTGCAGCCCGGCACCCGACTTCACCGACGGCGCGGGAAAGAAGGTCAGCCTCGCGGATCTCGGTGGCAAACCGCTGCTGGTCAACTACTTCGCCCCCTGGTGCGCCCCCTGCCTGCGGGAGATGCCCTTGCTGGCAACATTGCACCAGGAAGGCCAGATCCGGGTGATCGCCATCAACTATGACCCCGCCTCCCCCGCCGAACTGACCGAGCTGGCACAGCGCCACGCCATCAGGGTTCCCCTGATGATCCCGGATGACGACGCCCGCCTCCCGTTCCCAAGGCCCGGGGCGCTGCCCACCAGCTATCTGCTTGATGCCAGGGGAACGCTGCTGGAGACCCTGGTGGGGGAGCTGGACGAGCAGAAGATAGGCGAGATAAAACGCCGCCTAGCGAGCGCCCAATAGCAGAGCCATCCATCACATTCATGTCTTCATCATCAAGATGCGTTGAAACCGATGAAAGGCCCTATTTTAGCCTGCAAAACAAGGCGGGGTGCCCCCAAAGGAGCACCCCGCTTGCCATCAACCCGCTCCGGACTCAGCCCTTGAGGCTGTCCAGATCCTTCTTGGCCCGCTCCAGCTGGGTGATACGCGCCTCGATGCGGGCCAGGGTCAGCTTGTCACTGGTGGTGCCCCGCGCCACGATCAGTTCGTCGATGGCCGCCTGGTAGTCCCCGCGCAGGGAAAGGGTCTCAGCCCGCGCCATGTGCAGGTCCGTCATTCTGCCCGCCTTGCGGTAGGCGTCCGACAGCAGGCTCCAGGCCAGGCTGTTCTCGTCGTGCTCCCGGGCATAAGGGTCCAGGATGGCGATGGACTTCTTGTAGTTGCCCCCCTCCAGATAGGCGTTGCCGAGGTTCACCACCACCACCTCGTTGTCCGGCATCCGGGTGCGGAAGCGCTCCAGTCTGGCGATGGCCTGGGCGCTGCGCCCCTTGGCGAGATCGATGTCGGTCAGGGCATCCACCACGAAGAGATCCTCCGGGTGACGAGTCGCCAGCTCCTGCATCAGGGTGTCGGCCTCGTCGGTGCGCTTGAGCTGCAACAGGGCCAGCGCCTTGCCATAGATGGCGGCATCCTTGAGGGGGTAATCCCCCTTCTGCAGGCGGCTGTCGAAGTAGGTGAGCAGCGCCTGGGGCGTCTCGGTGCCATAGCGCACCTGGATGCGCACCTTGGCCAGCCAGAAGTCCAGGCTCGGCGGCAGGGCGCGCGCGCCATAGCTCCCGGCCCGGGCACGGGCTTCGCTGATCCGGGTCTCCGGCAGGGGGTGAGTCAGCAGCATCTCCGGCGGCTTGCTGGCATAGCGGTACTCCGCCGCCAGCTTCTGGAAGAAGTTGGCCATGCCCATGGGATCGAACCCGGCGTCATACAGCGTCTTCATGCCGATGCGATCCGCCTCGTATTCGTTGTCCCGGGTGTAGTTGATGGCCGACTGCATCGACAAACCAAGCGTGGTCTGCAAGGCCGCGATGCCAGCGGTGGGGTTGATCACCGCGAGTGCAATGGAGCCCACCAGGCCGGCCAGGGTCATGGCGGAGCTGCTCGCCTGTGCCTCCATGTAACGGGCGATGTGACGCTGGGTCACGTGGGTGATTTCGTGGGCCAGTACCGAGGCCAGCTCGCTCTCGCTCTCGGCGTAAAGGAAGAGGCCGGTGTGCACCTTGACCCGGCCACCGAGGAAGGCCGCCGCGTTGATGCTGGGATCATTGATGAGGAAGAAGGTGAACGGGAAGCGCACCCCGTCGGCATTGGTCAGCAGCCGCTGGCCCAGATCGTCGATGTATTCGTTGAGCACGGGGTCATCGATGATGGGCAGGCCCGCCCGGGCAAAACGCATGAAGGCGTTGCCATAGCGCACCTCCTGCTCGATGGGCAGTGCGGCGACCCCGGCGGTACCGATGTCGGGCAACTGGTTGCTCCCCTGGGCGTGGAAGGTCGCCCCCATCAGGGTGACCAACAGGGGAAGCGATGCTATCAGGGGGGAAAAACGTGCCACGTTATCTCTATCTCCAATCAGACCCCAGCGGGCATCGGCAGAATACCCTTGCCATTCAAGGCCCACAAGCGTTGTTTCATCCTCTCATCACGGCCATAATGACCGCCACGCACGAGATGGAGTTCTCATGGAACAGCTCGACCTGACCCCCTGGCGTTGTCCCGAGCCCCTCATCCGGCTCAAGCTCTGGTTGCGCCAGGCCCGGCCCGGTCAATCCGTGTGCATCCAGCTCGGGGATGCAGGCTCCCGGCAGGACATTCCCGCCTATCTGCGCCGTCAGGGTCACCATGTCCAGACCCGGGAAGAGTCAGCTGCCCGCCTCTCCCTGCTGCTCGTCGTTGCCCGTCCCCCTCGGGACGCCCTGCTCGCCCCCGAGCCCATGCCACCCACCCCGTGAGCCGCCATTCAAGGAAGCCTCGATGTTAGATGTATTGAAGCGCTGGTATCAGACCCGTTTTTCCGACCCCGATGCCGTCACCCTCTTCCTGCTGCTGGTCTTCTGCTTTGCCGTGCTCTGGCTGTTTGGGGATCTGCTGGCACCGCTGCTGGTGGCCCTGGTGATGGCCTATCTGCTGGAGTGGCCGGTGAGTCGCCTGCAACGAGGCGGCCTTTCTCGCACCGTCGCTACCAGCCTGGTCCTGCTGTTGTTCATCACGGTGACGACCCTGATGCTGCTGGGCCTCATCCCGACGCTGGTGAGCCAGGGGGTCAACCTGGCCAAGGAGGCCCCCGCCATGCTGGCCCATGCCCAGGACTATGTCCGCACCCTGCCGGAAAAATACCCCGAGATCATCGACGTCAGCCTGGTGGAAACCATCATCGACAACATTCGCCAGCGCATCCTGACCGGCGGCGAACAACTGGTGAGCGCCTCTTTGAGCTCCCTCATCAACGTGGTGGCCATCCTCATCTACGCCATCCTGGTGCCCCTGATGGTCTTCTTCATGCTCAAGGACAAACAGGTGCTGATGGGAGGCCTGCGCCGCTTCCTGCCCCGCAACCGCACCCTGGTGAACCGGGTCTGGGTGGAGATGAACGACCAGATCATCAACTACATCCGCGGCAAGGTGATCGAGATCGTCATCGTCGGCATCGCCACTTATGTGCCCTTCGCCCTGATGGGATTGCGCTACTCCGCCCTGCTGGCGGTCGCGGTGGGCTTCTCCGTGCTCATCCCCTATATCGGTGCCGCCGCGGTGACCGTGCCGGTGGCCATGGTGGCCCTGTTCCAGTGGGGGCTGACCCCCGACTTCGCCTGGCTGATGGTGGCCTATTTCGTGATCCAGGCCCTCGACGGCAACCTGCTGGTCCCCCTGCTCTTCTCCGAGGCGGTCAACCTGCACCCGGTGGCCATCATCATCGCCGTGCTGGTGTTTGGCGGTCTGTGGGGCTTTTGGGGCGTCTTCTTCGCCATTCCCCTCGCCACCCTGGTCAAAGCGGTGCTCAATGCCTGGCCCAAGCGGGAAGATCTCCCCCGCCCCGCCCCCTGACCCTGGCAAGGGGCGAGGCCGGGTCTCGCCCCTTCCAGATACCGGCCACCAGCAGCACCTCCGTGACGCTGGCTCATGCTTGCCTTGTCGGGTTTAATTGAAAACCGACATCCGTTTGACTTGCTACGCCGGTCTGATTCGTTCCCACGCCCACCCACCGACAAGGCTCTGTCATGCCCCCACTCCCTGCCCTGCGCCATGCCTCTCTGGGTGCCTTTCTGGCACTGCTGTTCTGTTCTCCCGTCCGGGCAGACCTCGATATCGGGGCCCTCAGCGCCTTCTCCAGCGACAGCCCTGACAGCACCATTCCCAAGGGGCTGGTGCTGGGCGGGGCCGTCATCGGCGGTCAGGCCCGTTACCAACACCAGGACGATACCCTGATGCCCATCCCGGGGGCCCTCTATTTTGGTGACAACCTGATGTATCTGGGGGATCGGGCCCGCTACTACCTGAGCCGGGATGGCAACCTCTCGACCTATTCCTTCGGCCGGATGCGCTTTGGCAACCTGGACCCGGACGACGATCCCTTCCTCCATGGCATGGAGAAGCGCAAGGGGCAGTTCGAGGCCGGTGTTGGGGCCGATCTCATCACTCCCTACGCCCTCTGGAGCGTGCGGGCCACCACGGATGTGACCGGTACCAGCAACGGTCAGAAGCTGATGCTGTGGGCCAACTTCCCCATCATCCGCGGCCCCCTGCTGCTGATGCCGGGAGCCGGCGTGATGCTGCGCAGCCACAACCTCGCCAACTACTACTTCGGCGTTGTCTCGCAAGACGAAGCGAGGGCGGACAGGCCGGCGTGGAACACGGGCACCACCCTCTCCCCCATGGTCTCCCTCATCGGCAGCTATCGCTTCAGCGCCAACTGGATTGGCGGCTTTGGCATCAACTACGAGCGCTACGACGATGACATTGCGGACAGCCCCATCGTCCAGCATCAGGGAGAACTCTATGCAGGCTTCGGGGTGGGCTACATCTGGTAGCCCCATCCGGACTGGACAACAAAAAAGGAGCCCATGGCTCCTTTTTTACGGCTATCCGGCGCAGCGTCACCCTGCCACTTCGGCGAGAAATTCGGCGAGCGCCTGGTTGATGAACGCGGGGTTCTCCAAGGTCGAGATGTGACCAGCCCCCGGGATCTCCCTGAACGGGCACCCCAGCACCTCGGCCATCAGATACCCCTCCAGCACAGGGCGAGCCTTGTCCTCGCACCCCGTCATCACCAGTGCGGGCAGCCTCATCTCTTCGAGCCAGTCGATGCGATCCTCCCGGGTCACGAAGCTGCGCCCCACCGCCACCAGGCTCGCCACCTTGTCGGCGGGCCATTGGGCCAGCCGGGCCTTGAAACCGGCCATCAGGGCCGCGTCCGGTTGATGGGCGAAGAAGAGCGGCGCCACCTGATCGGCGATGGGCGCAGGAACGGCGCCGACCTGCTCGATCATCGCCAGCATGCCGAGATAGCGCTCGCAGGTGATCTGGGGTTCAAGGCCGACGAAGCTGTCCATCAGCACCAGGCCCTTGAGGCGAGCAGGCGCCATGCGCGCCAGCTCCACGCCCCACATGCCACCGATGGAGAGCCCCACCAGCACGCACTCGTCGATGCCAAGGGCATCGAGCAGCGCCAGGTGATCCCGGGCCAGGGTCGCAAGGGTGCAGGGCCCCTCGGGCAGCACATCGGAATCCCCGTGACCCCAAAGCTCGGGCACGATGCAGCGATACTGCCCCTTGAGGGCCTCGATTTGCGGTGCCCACATGGCACTGTCCCACAGGTAGCTGTGGCCAAAGAGCAGTGCCGGACCCTGCCCCTCGTCCAGATAGGCCATGCGGCGGCCCGCTATCTCCATAAACTGCTTCATGTTTTCTCCTGTTGCCAGCGGCGATGAAACTGGCTTTCCTGTTTTTCTGTTGCCAGCGGCTGATGAGGCGGCAGTGTAACACGCCACCCTTGGCAGGGGTGCCCGCCTGGTGCAAGCTGGAGAGACTCACAACGAGGAGTCACCAAGGAGAGGATGATGGCCAAGGAAAAGAGCAAGAAACGCCCCCGTCTGGACAAGAAGACCTACGAACATCACCTCGCCCACCTGCAGGAGGAGCTGGTCAAGTTGCAGGAGTGGGTCAAGCAGGAGGGGCTCAAAGTGGTGGTGCTGTTCGAGGGGCGCGACGCCGCGGGCAAGGGGGGCGTCATCAAGGCGATCACCGAACCCCTCAACCCCCGGGTCTGCCGGGTCACCGCCCTGCCCGCCCCCTCGGATCGGGAGCGTACCCAGTGGTACTTCCAGCGCTACGTGGCGCACCTGCCCTCGGCGGGCGAGATGGTGCTGTTTGATCGCTCCTGGTACAACCGGGCCGGGGTCGAACGGGTGATGGGCTTTTGCAGCGACGACGAGTATCGCGAATTCCTGCGTGCCTGCCCCGAATTCGAGCGGATGTTGATCCGCTCCGGCATCACCCTCATCAAATACTGGTTCTCGGTCAGCGACGAAGAGCAGGAGAAACGCTTCAAGGAGCGCATCAACACCCCCATCAAACGCTGGAAGTTCAGCCCCATGGATCTGCAGTCCCGCTCCCGCTGGGTGGAGTATTCCCGCGCCAAGGATGACATGTTCACCTACACGGATACCGAGGATTGCCCCTGGTTCGTGGTGGACGCCGACGACAAGCGCCGCGCCCGCCTCAACTGCATCTCCCACCTCCTTGGCAAGGTGCCCTACGAGGCGATCCACTACGAGCCCATCACCCTGCCCCCCATCAAGACCGAAGGCTATGAGCGCCCGCCGCTCACCAGCCAGCACTTCGTGCCGGACGTCACCGCCGCCCTCGAGTCAGACAAGCACGGGCAGTAGACGGGCCCCGGCCAGCCGCACCCGCTGGCCGGAACCCGGGCTTCGGATGACGGGCAATAAAAAGCCGGTCTTGCGACCGGCAAAAGGCATTGAACGTATAGAAAGGAAAACCTGGCACTCTCGCCCTCTCAGGCGCGGATATATTTGGCCGTGCGCGGGAACGCCTGTTCTTTGGCATCGAACAGGTAGCAGGCTTCGGCCGGGATGCCGACGCTGTACTCCTGGCCGGTGGCCACGTCGATGTCGGAGCTCGCCTTGACGGTGAAGTCGTGACCATCCACGTCCATGTAGACGAAGGATTCTGCCCCCAGGTGTTCGGCTACCTGCACCACGCCGCTCACGCGGCTGTCGGCATGGGCATGACCCAGCGGCACCAGGTGCTCGGGGCGAATGCCCAGCTCCACCTTGTCACCCACCGCGCCGCGACGGGCATCCACCCGGGCACGCACGGTATCGCCGGAGGTGAGCTTGACCACGCACTCCTGCTCGCCGATCTCCACCAGCTCGCCCGCCAGGAAGTTCATCTTGGGGGAGCCGATGAAGCCCGCCACGAACTTGTTGTCCGGGTTGTGGTAGAGCTCGAGGGGGGTGCCGAACTGCTCCAGGTTGGTGGCCGCCTCGCCCTTGAGCGGGCTCAGCACCACGATGCGGTTGGCCAGCGTCATGGCCTCCACCTGGTCGTGGGTCACGTAGATGATGGTGGAGTTGAGCTCCTTGTGCAGCTTGGCGATCTCGATACGCATCTTGACCCGCAAGGCGGCGTCGAGGTTCGACAGCGGTTCGTCAAACAGGAACACCTGCGGCTGCTGCACGATGGAGCGGCCGATGGCCACCCGCTGACGCTGACCGCCAGAAAGGGCCTTGGGCTTTCTGTCCAGCAAAGGCTCGAGACCCAGGATCTCGGCGGCGCGCATCACCCGCTTGTGGATGTTCTCCTTGTCCATCTTCTTGAGCTTGAGGCCAAAAGCCATGTTCTCGTAGATGTTCATGTGCGGGTAGAGGGCGTAGGACTGGAACACCATGCCCACGTTGCGCTCCACCGGCGGCACGTCGTTCATGTAGCGCCCGCCGATGGTCAGCTCGCCGCTGGTGATGTCTTCCAGACCCGCGATCATCCGAAGCAGGGTGGACTTGCCGCAGCCGGACGGGCCGACGAAGACGATGAACTCCCCTTCCTTGATGTCGAGGTTGATGCTGCGCAGGGTGTCCTTGTGGACAGCCGGGTCGTAATTTTTGCGAACGTTGTTGAGTACTACTTCAGCCATGTCGAGCTCCGCTCTTGAATCTTTGCAAATCGTGATGACGGGGGGAGCCAGCTCCCCCGGCCATGAACCGTTAACCTTTCACGCCGCCTGCGGTCAGACCACCCACCAGCCAGCGCTGGGCGAGCAGGAAGACGACCGTGATGGGGAAGCCTGACAGCACGGCGGCTGCGGCGAAGTCACCCCACAGGTAGTTCTGCGGATAGAGGTACTGCTGAGCCCCGACCGCCAGGGTCAGATTGTTCACATCCTGCAACAGGATGGAGGCCATGGGCACCTCGGTGATGGAGCCGATGAAGGCCAGGATGAACACCACCGCCAGAATGGGCACCGACAGGGGCAGCAGGATCAGGCGGAACGCCTGCCACGGAGTAGCGCCATCGATGGCCGCCGCCTCCTCCAGGGAAGAGTCGATGGTCTCGAAGTAGCCCTTGATGGTCCAGACGTGCAGGGCAATGCCCCCCATGTAGGCCAGGATCAGGCCGCCGTGGGTGTTGAGACCCAGCCAGGGGATGTAGTCACCGATCTTGTTGAAGAGCGCGTAGATGGCCACCAGTGCCAGCACCGCCGGGAACATCTGGAAGATCAGCATGCCCTGCAGGATGGTGGACTTGCCACGGAACCGCAGACGGGCGAAGGCGTAGGCACAGGTGGTGGAGAGCACCACTATCATCAGGGCGGTGATGCCCGCCACCTTGATGGAGTTCCACAGCCAGGTCAGCACCGGGAACGGCGGCGGCGTGATGCTGCCATCGGCGTTGGTGATGGACATTCCGAGCGCCAGCTTCCAGTGATCCAGGGTCGGATTGGTGGGGATGATCTCCCCCACCGAGAAGTTGCCGTTACGGAACGAGATGGCGATGACCATGATCAGCGGGAAGATGATCAGTGCCAGGAAGCCCCACATCACCAGGTGGGTTGCCCACACCCGGTATTTGACTGATTTGGGTTGTACGATTGCCATGTTGAAGCCTCCTTACAGTTGCTTGTCGGCTTTGGACAATTTCAGGTTGAGCAAGGCCAGCGCACCCACGATGAGGAAGATGGCGGTGGCGATGGCACTGGCCAGACCGTAGTCCTGACCACCCGAGCCCTGGAACGCGATCCGGTAGGTGTAGCTCACCAGCAAGTCGGTGGTCCCGGCCGGCGTGGTGGCCCCGATGATGTCCGGCGCCCCGTTCGTCAACAACTGGATAAGTACGAAGTTGTTGAAGTTGAAGGCAAAGGATGCAATCAACAGCGGTGTCAGCGGCTTCATCAAGAGCGGTACGGTGATCTTGAAGAAGTTCTGTACCGGCCCCGCCCCGTCCATGGCAGACGCCTCGTAGAGATCTTCCGGAATCGCCTTGAGCAGGCCCATGCAGAGGATCATCATGTAGGGGTAACCGAGCCAGGTGTTGACGATGAGGATCATCACCTTGGCCAGGAAGGGATTGGTGTACCAGTCCGGCTTGATGCCGAAGGCCGCTTCCAGGAACAGGTTGATTTCACCGAAGTTCTGGTTGAACAAGCCCTTGAACACCAGGATGGAGATGAACGCCGGTATCGCATAGGGCAGGATCAGCATGACCCGGTAGAAACCACGCCCCCTGAGCTGCTCCCACTGCACCAGACACGCCAACACCATGCCAATCGCCAGGGTGAACGCCACCGAACAGGCGGAGAAGATCACGGTCCAGACGAAGATCTGCATGAAGGGACTCTGGATACCCGGGTCCGTCATGATGCGCATGAAGTTTTTCCAACCCACGCTCACCACGAAACCGGGGGCAATGCCCTTGCCGACGAAGTGACCTTCCGCATCGATGTACTGGTAGAAGCCGGTGTCACCGTTGGGCTGCATCAGCTCGCCGCTCTGGTTGTCACGCAGCAGGTTGCTGTCCTTGATCATGACGCCGGACTTGAGCACGGCGCCGTCGACCAGCTGGGTATAGAGCTGTTTCTGGGCGGCGAACTTGCGCAGGCTGCTCAGGGTCAGATGGATATTGCCTTCGGGCAGTACCACATCCAGGGCACTCAGGTGGGTGCGGTGATCGACGATGGCACGAATGGGCGCCGCCTTGTCGGTCGCCTCCCCGGCCAGGGGTTGCAACTGAACAACCTGGGGCTCGTCACGGACCCGTCCTTCACGGACGGCCAGGGTACGCGCCTTGTTGTTCAGCAAGGTAAGGGGTTGACTGATAAAGGATTGGTCGTCCTGTTTCAGCAGCAGCTGAAACTGATTGTTCTCACCACCCAGGAGGGTGAAATCGAATTCACCGCCGGTCACCTTGTAGGTTTTTTTCAGATGGTAATCCCGTGCCTGCTCAAGGGAGAGCAAGTTGGATCCCGAATAGTTGGTGAAGGCGATGCCGATCGTGTAGGCAAGAGGGAAGATGATAAAAACAACCATGCCTGCCACACCGGGGAAAATATAACGGTGGGCATAGGTCTTCTTGTTCATGAAGACATAGAGACCGACGGAGACGACCACCAGATCGAGCAGGGCAAATACCCACTCGCCGCTGGCATACATCATCACGGCCGCATAACCATTAAGCACTGCGATCAGTGCCGCCATGGTCCATTTCAGCCAGACGTACTTGTCTTTCTTCGGACCGGCATAGGATTCGATAGAAGGTACTACTTCCATGCCAATTAACCTTTATTGCGCCAAGAGAGATTGAGAGAGTGGGAGGCCCGAAGGCCTCCCGGGTAGTGCATGCTTACTGGACGATACGCTTGGCAGCGGTATCCAGGGCTTCGTCAACACCCTGACGGCCAGAGGTGATGTTCTTGAGGGCGGTTTCGAAGGAGGACCAGAAACGGCTCATCTCGGGCACGGACGGCATCGGTTCGCCGTTCTGGGCGTTCAGCATGGTGGCCTTGATGTTGGGGTCGGCTTCCAGGGTCTTCTGGAAGGACTTCAGGGCCACGGCACCCAGCGGCTTGTCGGCGTTCATCGGCGCCAGACCGGCATCGGTCAGCAGGTAGTTCTCGAGGAACTCGATGGCCAGATCCTTGTTCGGGCTGGCGGCGTTGATGGTGGCACCCAGTACGCCAACGAAGGCCTTAGCGGGCTTGCCTTTCAGGGTCGGCAGCTGGGCTACGCCATACTTGATGCCGCTCTTGTCCAGGTTGCTCCAAGCCCAGGGACCGTTGATCATCATGGCCACTTCGCCCTTGTTGAACTTGGCGTCCATCACACCGTAGTCAATGCCCTTCTCCAGGTGACCGGATTTGATCATCTCGGAGATGTAGCCGACGCCGGCCTTGGCACCTGCGTTGTTCACGCCGGTGTCTTTGACGTCATAGCCGGTGGCGGTCTTCTTGAAGGCGTAACCACCGTTGGCAGCCACCAGGGGGTAGCTGAAGTAGGGGGTGTCATAGGCCCACATGATGGCGCGCTTGCCATTTTTCTTCAGGTCTTCGTCGATCTTGGCGATCTCTTCGAAGGTCTTCGGCGGGTTGGGCAACAGATCCTTGTTGTAAATCAGGCTGACGGCTTCTACCGCGACCGGGTAGCCATAGGTCTTGCCATCGACGGTCATGGCATCCCAGGCGAATTGCTCGAACTTGGCCTTGGTGGCGGTATTCGGGGTCACGGGAACCAGCAGACCGGACTTGACCCACTCACCGTAACGGTCGTGAGCCCAGAAGAAGATGTCCGGGCCGTTGCCGGTGGCGGCGGCTTGCTGGAATTTGACTTCAACCTGATCCGGGTGGGCGACGGTGACCTTGATGCCGGTTTCGGCTTCAAACTTCTTGCCGACTTCGGCCAGGCCGTTGTAGCCCTTGTCACCGTTGATCCAGATGGTCAGCTGACCTTCATCAATGGCAGCAGTGGCAGAGCAGGCCACGCCCAGGGTAGCCAGACCGATCAGGGATGACAGCAATTTCTTTTTCATGAGCCTTTCCTTGTATTAGTTCCGCGCTGTAAGAGCATTGTGTGCAGATGCATATTATCCCAAGCAGTCAATGCCTCACATGACACGCCTCGCATTTTTGAAATGCAATTACGTATTTTCTTCCAGAAAGTTATGAAAACATTTTCTTATTTCAGCGACTTAGGAAGGGATATCCCCATATTTTTGCCAAGATATGGAAATTAAATTACAGAAAGGAAATCAATTTACGTCATTGAAAGGGATTTCACCCCACTGAAAACCCTTTCATTCCCGATATTTTGTTCAATGTGTTAACAAAAGTACTGAGGTGGTTTCCATCTACATCACCCCCTTAAATAAAAAGGCACCGGAGCGGACTCCGGTGCCTTTTTGCAAGAAATGACGGCTGGATCACATTACGACTGGCGCAGCAATTGATCCTTGAGATTGGGCGGGACTCCCCTGATGGTCAGGGTGTCGGTCTGGGGATCGTAAAAGACCCGGCTGTTGAGCAACTTCTGCTCGAAGCTCAGAGTCAGGCCGCCACCGGAGCCCACAAACTTGGTCAAGCCCCGCAGGGTGGAACGGTCCGCCGGGAAGCGCTCCTCCAGCTCGTACTCCTGACCGATGAAGCTGTAAAAATCGAGGTCCCCATCACCGGGCAATTCCGCCGACAGCTCCTTGATCTCGATCTCCTCGCCGGCGCTGGCCTGCTCGGTGCAATATTTGAAGACCTGCTTCTTGTAGTCATTGCGCTCGGCCGGTTCGAGCTGGCGGCTGTCGCAGTAATCGTCCACCGCCTGCAGCAACCCCTTGTTCTGGATCTTGGCATCCATGCCCTCCCGGGCCCCCAGCAGATCCATGAAGAAATCCCCCAGCTTGCGACCGACCCGGCCCTTGCTGAAGGTGATATAACGACGCGAATCCCCTTGGGTTTTCCACTCGGTGAGATCGATGCGGGCCACCAGATTGAGTTTGCCGATATCCAGGTACTGGATGTGGCGCAGCTCCAGCGCCTCGCTCACGGTGACGCTCTCCTTGCCTTCCAGCAGGGCGATCATCAGGTAATCCACCCCCACATAGTTGTACTTGGCAATCAGCAACACCCCCTGCTCGTCCAGGGCATGCTCCACCAGCTGCTTGACCAGCATCTGGGTCAGGTTGACGGAAAAGGGGACGAACTCGGTCTGCTCCGCCAGCAGCTGCTCCAGGGCGATGCGAAAGGCGGGGGAAGGCTGCTTGGGGGCGTCTTCCCCCTCCGCCAGCTCGGCGACGGCGGCCTCGGGATCGGCGAAGAAGCCAAAGCCCTTTCCCCCCTTGCCGTTGTAGATGCGATGCAGCTCCGCCATCAGCCCTTGTACCGCCTCGTCGGCAGGCAGGGTCTGGCTGCGGGTATCGGCGTGGGGCTGGCCATCGTTGCCCGCCCGCAGGGAGTGAAGAATGATCTTGTCGATATCGAGACTCATGTCACAAAGCCATAGTGTTAGCCGAAAGGGTGAAGTATTATAAGGCGCTTTGAACCGAGGTGAACCCAAGATTATGCCCATCGTATCAAAGTACAATAACGAGCAGTTTGACGCCCTGATGAACGACCTGATCACCGCCCTGGAGAAACACAAGGCACCGGTGGATCTCAGTCTGATGGTCCTTGGCAACCTGACCACCAACATCATCAACGGCATGGCCCCGGCCCAGCGCCAGGCGATCACCGAGAAGTTCATCCAGGCACTCACCGCCTCGGTGGGCCATCGCCACGATGCGCACTGAGTTTCTTCGCATTCTTTGATGTTTTTCAAGCAGATGGATCATTATGGTCGAAACCGGCAACCCCTATCGCGATAATGTCTCTCGCCTGATCACCTGGGGGCATTGGTTCTCCTTCTTCAACATCATCCTGGCCATGCTGATCTCGACCCGTTACCTGGGCGCCATCAGCTGGCCGTCGACCACGCTCGGCGTGACCTATCTCGTCATCAGCTGGATAGGTCATTTCTCGTTCCTGAGCTTCGTCACCTATCTGCTGACCATCTTCCCCTTGAGCTTCATCCTGCCCAGGGAGAAGCCGCTGCGCTTCATTTCATCCATCATCGCCACCCTGGCTCTGGTGCTGCTGCTTATCGACACCCAGGTGTTCCAGCTGTTCAAGTTCCACTTGAATGGCCAGGTGTGGCAACTGCTGCTGGATCAGGCGCAGACCGAAGAGGGCTCTATCTGGAGCATCATCTTCGTGGCGGTGCCCGCCATCTTCCTGCTGCAACTGCTGCTGTCGGCCTATGTGTGGCGCAAGATCAACAAGCGCAAACGCCGCCAGTACGGCAATCAGGTGGGACTGGCCCTGCTGGTCTGCTTCATCCTGACCCATCTGGTCAACAGCTGGGCGGATGCGACCCTGTATCAACCCATCACCATGCAGCGCGCCAACTTCCCCCTCTCCTACCCCATGACCGCCAGGAGCTTCCTGGCCAAGCATGGCTGGCTCGACCTCGAGCAGTATGAGAAGAAGGCCGAAGATCAGGGAAGCGCTGAGCACCGTCTGCTCTATCCCTTGCGCCCCCTCAGCGTGAGCGCACCCAGCGATCACAAGAACCTGCTGGTGGTGGTGGTCGACTCCCTGCGAGCCGACATGCTCAACAACATCAACATGCCCAATTTGCAACGCTACGCGGACAACCACTTCAATTTCCGCCAGCACATGAGTGGTGGCAATGATGAAGCCATGGGGATGTTCAGCCTCTTCTACGGGCTGCCCGGCCACTATTACGGGGACATCCGGGCCGACAAGCGCCCCCCTGTGCTGTTCGACGAGATGCTGCGTCAGGACTACCAGTTCGGCCTGTTCGGTGCACTGGAAGATGCCAAGCAGTATCGCCAAAGTCTGCTTGCGGGTCTGCGCAAGCAGGTCTTCGTCTCCCGCCAGACCGATGACCGCAGGCTCATCGATGACTGGCAGCAGTGGCTTGGCACGCGCACCGCGGACAGACCCTGGTTCTCTCTGGTCTATCTCTCTAGCCCGGGGGATTATCAGGTGCCAGCCAGCATCAAGGGCCCCTTCCAGCCCGAGTTGACCCGCTTCAACCCGGCCACTGCCTATCGGCCCGAGAACCTGCAGAAGCTGGAGAACCGCTACAAGAACGCGGTCTTCTATACCGATCAACTGCTGGAGCAGATGCTGACCCAACTGCAATTGCAGGGGCTTGATGATCAGACCATCGTCGTGGTCACCTCCAACCACGGTCAGGAGTTCAACGAGACCCAGAGCAACAGCTGGGGCTATGGCAGCAATTACTCGACCTATCAGGTGCAGGTCCCTCTGGTGCTGGCCTGGCCTGGTGCCGAACCTGCGCCCCAGGCGCAGGCGAGCAGCCACCTGGATCTGGTACCTACCCTGATGAAGAACATGCTGGGTGTACGCAACCCCTATCGTGACTACAGCACGGGGCGCAACCTGTTCGAAGCCAGTACACGCACCTGGCTGCTGGCGGGGGATCAGAATGACTTCGCCATCTATCAGGGCAACACCATCACCCAGTTCAACAAGCAGGGGGACTTCGAGCTGCTGGACCGCGACACCTATCGCCCCATCAAGCACGGCACCCCGGACATGGGCACCCTGATCCAGGTGATGAACGAGCTCAATCGCTTCTACCGCGCCCCCTGATCTGCGCCAGTCCACCTCCTTGAGCCCGCCCCTATGGCGGGCTTTTTCTTGCCCGCACCACACCCGTCCTCCTGTTTCTCATGGCGTCATTCGCAAACGTATGCCACCACCTTACTGATTTAACTCTCAAAAAATTCAATTCGATCAATATCATAAAAACAAAATGATAATGATTGTCATTTATTGATCTGCTTGACTCCCTCTGCAATAATCCGCGCCCTCAGGCTTAAATAATAATTATTCTCAAATATGAAAATTCGACTTCTTCACTACTGGCCCATGCTGCTGTCCGGTACGGCGCTGGCTGCCAGCGATCCCGCCGGGGTCGACACAACGGACATGCCCCCCGAACTCAAGGGGCGCGAAACCATCGTGGTCAAGGGACAGCGCATCGAGCAGAAGCTCTCCGACGTGTCGGGTTCCATCACCGTCATCACGGAGGAGGATCTGGATCGCCAGGTTGCCACCGAGCTCACCGATGTGTTCAAGAACGAACCCGGCGTCTCGGTGACCGGCTCCGCCGGCCGCCCCCAGAACATCATCATCCGCGGCATGGGCGGCAACCGGGTGCTCATCATCAAGGACGGGGTGCGGGTCAGCGACGGTTTTGGCGCCGACGACCTCAACGACAAGGTGGGCCGCTTCAGCTTCGATCTCGACGATGTCAAACAGATAGAGGTAGCCAAGGGAGCCGGTTCCTCCCTCCATGGCTCCGATGCCATCGGCGGCACCATCGTCATCAGCACCAAGCAGCCGGAAGATTACCTTCAGGGCCAGGATGCCTATCTCGGCAGCAAGGTGCTGCACGATGGCAACAGTGACAAGCAGAAGCTGAGCGCCACCGGCGCCGCCCGGATACGGGATACCGAACACCTGCTGCGCCTCTCCGGCTGGCAGGGACATGAGACCGCCAACTACGACGAGAGCCGCATCCCGGCGGATCTGGATGGCCTCAGCGCCTCCACCAGCTCTCGCATCCAGCTGAACGAACATCATCTGCTGCGCCTCGAACTCGACTACTTCGAGGACAACGCCGAACGGGATCAGGGGCCGCGCGAAGTGCCCCAGCCCGATGGCAAGTGGCAGGTGCGCCAGTACCACGAGCAGGGCAGCCAACGCACGCAGGGGGGAAAGCTGGCCTGGGAGGCGAGCAACCTCGACACAATACTGGCCGACAGCCTCACCTGGAGTGCCTACGGCAATCACTCGAAAAACACCGCCAACAAGCGCAGCCTGCTGCAAAACGATCTGCTGAGCGGTTATCCGCGCTATCGCAGCGAACGGGAGCTCGCCACCTTCACCGAAGACAGGATCGGTACCGAGCTGGATGTGCGCCGGGATCTCGCCACCGGCCCTCTCGCCCATCAGCTCAGTTACGGCATCGAGCTCGAGCGCACCACCCACGAGCGGCCGGTGGAGAAGCTGAGTCTGGAGGCCGGCATTCCCCAACCCGGCCAGTCCGCCCCCTTCAGCCGCGCCCGTACCGACAGGGCCGGAGTCTGGCTCGGCGACGTGGCCAGCCTGGGCCAGTGGCAGTTCACCCCCACCCTGCGCATGGATCACCAGTGGCTCACGCCGCTGGACGGCAGCAACGACAGCAACCACAGCTGGCACCTCTCCCCGAGCCTGGCCACCAGCTACCGCTTCAACGACCAGTGGCGCAGCTGGCTCAGCTACGCCAACGGGTTCCGGGCGCCTTCCTACGACAAGGTGTACGGCAACATCCCCCACTACTTCGCTCTGCCACCCTTCGAGATCATCGCCAACACCGGGCTCAAGGAAGAAACCAGCCACAGCATCGAGTGGGGGCTGAGTGGCGAGGGGGACAACTGGAGCATCAAGCCAGCGCTCTTCTACAACCGCTACTACAACTTCATCGACTGGCGCGAGGTGGGGCTGCGCCTGAGCGATGGCGTCATCCTGCGCCAATATCGCAACGTCGCCAAGGCCGAAACCTGGGGGGCCGAACTCGCCGCCAGCTACTGGCTGACCCAGGAGTGGGAGCTCGCCACCAAACTCGGCTGGGTCGATGGCGAGGACAACAAAGGTGAAGCGCTGCGCACCCTGACGCCCCTCGAGGGCAACACCCGTCTTAGCTATCAGGCCAATGAGTGGAGTCTGGGCATTCAGGCGGACTATGCCGCTGCCATGAGCCGGGTGCCCACCTGCGGCAACAGCCTGACCGGCCGCCAGGGGGACTGCCTCGAAAGTGCCGGCTGGCTCAGTTTCGCCCTGACGGCCGACTGGCTGGTCACCGACGCCCTCAAGGTCAACCTCAAGCTCGACAACCTGTTCGACACCCGTTACACCCGCTATCAGGATGTGGCCGGGCTGGAAGCCGGGACCGATGCTTCCCTCTTCACCCAGAGCGGCCGCACCCTGAGTGCCAGCCTGCGCTACACCTTCGTGGGGATCTGATGCACAGCCTATTGATCCTGGCCAGCCTGCTGGCCACGCCGGCCCCCGCCTCCCCCCTGCCTGAGGCAACCCTGGAGGCTGCGCCCCTCATCCCCGAGCGCCCGCAACTGATGAAGGGGGAGATAGCCCGCCTCGATCCCTATGGTGGCTGGCGTGACGACAGCCGCCAGGATCCCGCCCTCCTGACGCTGCTGCGCGAGCAGAACCGCTGGACCGAGCAGCAGCTCGCCGGCCAGGCGCCACTGGTGCAGCGCCTGCAGACGGAGTGGCAGGGCCGGGAGCGGGGTGAACCCGTGCCGGACGACTGGCTGAGCCAGGCTGGCAGCCAGTGGCGCATGGAGGCGGACGGCAGCCTGTGGCAGCGCAGCGACGCCAATGACGCTCCCCGAAAGCGGCTGGCTCCCCGCCAGCCGGCCGAGGGGTATTACGAGCTCGCCGCCTGGGCCCTGCACCCGGACGGGCAACTGCTTGCCCTGGCCGAAGACCGCAGGGGAGATCGGGACTACCGCATCACCCTGCTGGATCTGGCGAGCGGCGAGACACTGGCCTCTTTGCCTCACCGCGCCGGCGATCTGCTCTGGAGTCTGGATGGCAAGACCCTCTACACCCTCGTCAACGAGCGCCAGACCCTGCGCCCCTGGCAACTGCTGGCCTGGCAGGATGGCAAGGAGACCCTGGTGTATGAGGAGCGCGATCCCGCCTGGCTGCTCGGCCTCTATCGCACCACGGATCGCCGCCACCTGGTGCTGCAAAGCAACAACCACGACAGCTCCGAGCAATACCTGCTGGACGCGGGTCGGGCCGACCTGCTCAAGGGGCGCGAACGCGGCCTCGAGTACTACCTGGATACCCAGGGGGACAGGGTGCTGCTCAAGAGCAACCGGGACGGCGCCCTCGGCCTCTATCAGGTGGCCGACTTGAGCCTGGTGGCGAAGGGAGAGTGGCAACGGCTCTGGTCCGGCGAGGGCCGGGAACTCGAGAAGTGGCGCCTCTTTGCCTGGCACACCGTGCTGCAATACCGCAAGGAAGGGGATGACTGGCTCGATGTGCTGGATGCCAAGGGTGCGTTGATCCACAGCCTGCCGCTCACCGATGGCGCAGGCACGGCCTGGATCCAGGGCAGCCAGGAACCGGCCAGCGACAAGGTGCTCATTCGCCGCCAGGGGATGGCCGAGCCACCTCACCAGCGCTGGCTGGATCTCGCCTCCGGCGCCTGGGAGGGGACACCCGAGACCAGGGACACCTCCCCCTATCAGAGCGAGCGGCGCTGGATCGCGGGCAAGGACGGGGTCAAGGTGCCTGTCTCCCTGGTCTGGCGCAAGGGCATTACCCACCCCAGGGCACTGCTGCTCTACGGCTATGGGGCTTACGGCACCCCCATGCGCCCCTACTACCAGCCCCGGGTGCTGAGCCTGCTGGATCGCGGCTTTGTCTACGCCATCGCCCATGTGCGCGGGGGCGGTCTGCTCGGCGAATGCTGGTACCGGGAGGGTCGTGGCCGGGACAAACAGCACAGCGTGGATGATTTTCTCGCCGTGGCCGATGCCCTGGCACGGGATCCCGCCATCGATCCCGCCCGGCTGTTTGCCATGGGCGGCAGCGCCGGCGGCCTGCTGGTGGCAGCGGCACTCAACCAGGCGCCCACCCGTTTCGCCGGGGCCGTGCTGCAAGTTCCCTTCGTCGACCTGCTGAGCACCATGCAGGATCCCGAGCTGCCCCTCACCCGGCAGGAGTACGCCGAGTGGGGCAATCCGGCCATCCCGGGTGACTATGCCGCGATGCGCCGCCTGAGCCCCTACGACAACCTGCACAAGGCCCCTTATCCCCCCGTCTATGTGACGGGCGGCCTGCACGACAGTCAGGTGCCCTACTGGGAACCCCTCAAGTGGATAGCCCGCCTGCGATCCCATAGCACGGGAACAGGCCCCTATCTGCTGCGCACCGAACTCGACGGCGGCCACCTGGGCGCCCCCAAAACGGCGGCGCTGCGTGCGGCGCAGGAGTTTGCCTTCCTGCTCACCCTGGCGGGCGTCAACCACTGACCCCTTGTCCTCTTTTTCTGGAGTGAACCATGAAACCCTCTTCCCTGGCCCTCTGGCTGGTGGCAACCCTGATCTCATCGCCGCTGCTGGCGGCCGATCTGCAGTTTGTCGATGACCCCCCCCTCACCACGACGCCGAAGCGCTGGCTCGAGCAGCGCCTCGGTGTGCTCCTCGCCCCCGATTACGACAGGGCCAGCCTGCTCGGCCACCATTACAGCTTTCGCCAGCTGGTGAACGGCCTGCCGGTGGCCGCCACCCAGGCCGCCGTCAGTGTCGACGGGGACGGCCGCCCCTGGCGCCTCTACCACAACCTGCGCCCCTTGCAGAGCACAGCGCCCGGCTGCGATGCCAGCGGCACCCTGGATCCCCTGCTCGCCACCCTGCGCACCGACGGCAACCAGATAGAGACGCTGGGGCCGGTCGAAGCCTGGTACTGGCGAGACGGCGATACCCTGGTGCCTGCCCTGCGCCAGCGGGTGCGCGAGCACAAGGCAGGCAATGCCAAGGCCAGCCAGGTGCAGCTGTTTGCCCGTTGCGACGGGGAGCAGGAGCTTGGCCGTCTCGGGGATCAGGCAACTACCCGCCCTCTGCATGTCGCCGACGCAGGCGATATGCAGGTTCAGACCCGGGTGTTCGACCCCGATCCCCGCACCCGCCTGCAGGACGCCAGCCTGGTCTGGCACGACGCGCTGGTACTGGCAGAGACCGCCTATCAGGATCCGGTTCCCCTGCCGGTGAGCCTGCAAGCCGGGCAGTATCGCCTGAGCGGCCCCCATGCCAGGGTGGTGGATGTCATGGCCCCCGAATCGGCCCCCTACAGCAGCAGTGACGTGCAGGGTTTTCGCCTGACCCGGGACGATCGCGGCTTTGCGGACATCAACGCCTACTACCATCTGGATCTCGCCCAGCGCCACCTCAAGGCGCTCGGCTTCACCGATCTCATCCCCGGGGCGCTGACATCGACACGGACGCGGGCTATCAGGACAACTCCCTCTACGATCCGTTCGAACGCAGGCTGGAGCTGGGTCGCAGCGGCGTGCCCGATGCCGAGGATCCCATGGTCATCTGGCACGAGTTCGGCCACGGGGTGCAGCACCACATCCTGCCGGATCTCGGGGAAGAGGGTGACTGGGGAGCCATCGGCGAGGGCTTTGGCGACTACCTGGCCGCCAGTCATCGCCAGCGCAGCGAAGCCGGTCGCCAGTTCGAACCCGCCATGGTGTTCAACTGGGATGCCCGCTTCACCGACCGCACCCCGCGCCAACTCGACGATCTGCGCGCCCGCTACCATCCGGACTACCGCTACCCCGCCCACCGCACCATCAACGGCAGCAACGGGGATCAGCTCTGGGGCACCCCGCTGTTCCAGGCCCTGCTGACGGCGGTGGCCGAGCACGGCGAGGCGGCCAGGGACGAGTTTGATCGCGTCATCATCGAATCCCACTTCGGCCTGGGGCCGGCCATTCGCATGCCGCAACTGGCCCGGATCACCGTGGATACTGCCGCCCGTCTCTATCCGACGCGAGCCTATGCCCGTCTGCTGGAGCAGGCATTTCGCCAGCACGGGCTGCTGCAAGCTCCCGTCAATATCGCCCTCGCCGAGGGGAGCGCCATCCCGCTGGGGCAGCGCCAATCGGTGCAGCTGACCCTCAGCAACCCGGGCAAAGGGGAAGTGACCCTCAACGAGCTGGCCCTCACCCTGCCAACCGGGTTGCAGGCCGATCCTGACAACTGGCAACCAGCGACCCTGGCCGCCGGTGCCAGCATGACCACCACCCTGCGCCTGCTGGCCCAGAGCCCGCTCGCCTGCGGCGACGAGGCGAGCCTCTCGGTGAATCTCGCCATGAGCGGTACCAGCCCCACCGAGCGCCAGTGGCAGCAATCCCTGACCCTGCCCATCGGCACCCCCGTCATCAGCCGGGCCAGTGGTCGGTCACAGCGACTGAACGATGCCCAGAGCGAGGAGGTGCGCGGCCTGAGCGAAACCAGCCTGCTGCTGGAGAAGAGCGATGCCCGTGTGAGCGACAGGCTGCAACTGAGCCTGGATCTGCAGCACGAGGTGTTGGATGAGCTGGAGATCTGGCTCAGCTCCCCCGCCGGCACCCGGGTCCAGATCTGGGACAAGGGTTACAGCCCCCTGCCGAGCCTGAAAGGGGTCTTCCCCACCGAGTTGCAGTCCCTGCAACCCTTCAGCGCCTTCGAAGGAGAACCCCTGGCCGGTCGCTGGACCCTGGAGGTGGTGGACAGCAAACCGGGCAATCAGGGTTTCCTGAACGGGTGGAGCATCAGTCAGCGTACCGGCGCCCAGTGCGGCAACATCGTGCCCGTGCCGGATGACGGCATCATCCGCTTCGATACCTCGGACAGCAGTGGCGGTGGGGCCTTCCCCCTGCTCTGGCTGCTGCCGCTGGCCCTGTGGCGCCGTCTGCGTCGCCTCTGACTCTCCCTATATAAAGAAGAGAGGGGCCAAGGCCCCTCCAAGGACACACCATGACCATGAGAATGACCCCGATCGTCTGCCTGCTGGCCCCCCTGCTCAGCGCCTGTGGCGGCGGTTCGGACGAGGCTCCCCTGACCGCGCCGGACTACCGCCTGACGGTCAGCCTGCCCGCTGCGGGCACCCTGTGCATCAACCTGAACCAGAACGACGGCTGCGAAGCCAATGAGCCCGCCGTCAGCGGCGAGGCCGGAGCCCACTCCCTGACCCGGCGCCACCCTGATCTGCTCACCACTCCCCTGCTGTTCATTCCGGCGGATCCCGCCGCCCTGCCCCTGGCCCACCCGGCGGCGCGCCAGGACAACCAGCACCTCACCCCCAGCCCCCTCAGCACCCTGCTGCAGACGCGTATCTCGGACGGGCTGCCACCGGCTCAGGCCCTGACGGACGTACTGCTCGCCCTGGCGCCCCTTCACCCCGGCCCAGATCTGGCGGCCCTGGCGCAGCTGGGCGACTTCAACCGCGCCCTCGCCGAGCTGGCCCTCGCCGCCTTCGATGACGAGGCCACCCTGCCCACCTTGGCCGCCAGCGAACGCCGCCTGCAGATCTGGCAGGGGCTGGTCACCCTGCTGCCCGAGCTCGCCCGGCACTTTGCCGCCAGCCCCGAGCTACTGAGCCAGCAGGCCAGACTCGCCGCCGTGCTGATGCAGCAGCAACCTAGGGCGTTGGTGACCGCCAGCGGCGTCACCACCTACACGGACGGGGTGGATTACCTGCTGACCCAGGAGCCTGCGGATCACCCGGGCCAGGAGGCGAGCCTGGGCCAGGCGCCCCTGCGCTATCGCAAGCTGGACGGCAAGGGGCAACCCCTGGCGGACAATGCCGACGAGTGGGAGTGCGTGGAGGATCTCAATACCGGCCTCGTCTGGGAGAAGAAGCTCGATGATCCGGACAGTCCACGGGATCTGCACAAAGTCTTCGCCTGGGAGTTTGGCAACTATCACCCCAGTCAGGCGGAGCTGGATTATGCCTGCCCCGAGGGGGAAGCTATCTGCTCCACCGAGCAGTATCGCCAATGGCTAAATGGACAACGACTCTGCGGCATAGGGCACTGGCGCCTGCCCACGGCCCAGGAGCTAGGCAGCCTGCAACACTACGGCTCCCTCGCCCGCCAGGATGGCCAGCTCGTCACCCTGGATGTGCGCTACTTCCCCGACGTCGGTCCCTCGAGCGGCGACTTCGATGGCAGCTACTGGACCCAGACCCTGACCCCATCCCGGCGCCTCGAGAGCGTCCCCATCGCCGTCATCAGCCCTCAGTTCCTGGGGGAGGATGCGGGCACCGATTACCCCTATGGCGTCCAGAACGAAAATGAAATCAATGCCATACAACTGCGCCTTGTGGCCGAGGTAACCCGATGAACAAGTATCTTCTGACCCTGCTGCTCACCCTGTGCAGCCCCCTGGCACTGGCCATCGCCATCTGCGACGACGCCCTGCCCCGTACCAGCCCCACCGCCCGTTTCCAGGATCACGGCAACGGCACCGTCACCGACAGGGGCACCGGTCTGACCTGGATGCGCTGCCAGCTCGGCCAGACCTGGCGCAACCAGAGCTGCGAGGGGGAACCCACCCGCCTCTACTGGCAACAGGCACTGCAGACGGCGGAACGGATCCGCACCGAACCGAGCCATGCCCTGTATGGCTTTGGTGGTCATCACGACTGGCGCCTGCCCACCATCAAGGAGCTCGCCAGCATTCTGGAGTCCGCCTGTTACAAACCGGCATTGAACGAAACCATCTTCCCCCGCGCCATGGCCGGGGATGGCAAGGAGGTGAACGACGGCTATGTCTATCTCTGGTCCTCCACCCCGGTGCCGGCCCTTCAGGGCGTCGCCTACCTGGACATCACCAGCGGCTCCGTCGCCCAGCGCGCCCCCCGCGCCTGGGCGAAACAGGTCCTGCTGGTGAGGTGACAGCCTGGACATGGGGGCCACCCGGCCCTCTGTTTGACACGATGCAAGAAGCGCCAGGGTGACCCTGACCGTCAAAAAAGCATCAAATTGCGTCATGTGATGCCTGTTCAGGGCGGTTTTGCACGCCGCAGCGCTGGCATGAAACCGGCAGAGCGGTTAGTCTAGCGGCGTTGAACCAATCCCAAGAGGTACAGATGAAAACCGTGTTGCGTTTTAGCCTGCTGGGCGCCTTGTTATTGGGTGGCCATGCCTTCGCCGCCGAACCGAAAAAATTTGATATCAGCATGTTCCCCGCCGCCGAAGTGAACCAGGAACGTGTCGTGATCCGTCTGCCGGAAGTCGAGAACGAAGCCGACATGATGGTCGAGCTGCAAGTCGGCAAGAAGATGCTGGTCGACTGCAACCTGCCCCGCTTCGCGGGCAATCTGGAACAGCACAGCGTCAAGGGCTGGGGTTACAACTACCTGACCCTGGGCCAGGTCACCGGCCCCGTCAGCACCCTGATGGCCTGCCCAGATGGCCAGAAGAAAGAGAGTTTCGTCCAGATCTACGGTCAGGGCTTCTTCGTGAACTACAACTCCAAGCTGCCCTTCGTCATCTATGTGCCCCAGGAGTACGAGGTGCGCTATCGTCTGTGGCGTGCCGACAACCTGGCACAGCCAGCCATGATTGAGTGAGTGCCGCGCACTCGGGTTCAGCTCAGTCATGATGATAAAAAGGCGCCATACGGCGCCTTATTTTTAGCTTCCGAGCCCGTTTTTGAGCTGTTTTTCCTGTACAAAATCTGACATAACTCCACTATTTTTCAGGCTTTTTTGTGCAGCGCACCGCAAAATGCCCCCTCGGGATGCGACAAACCCTGTTCGATAAAAGATATTTATTAACATAGTAAGAAAATTGATTTTGCACTCTGCGACGGCCTGATGATACTTGCCCGCAAAGGTCAAACTAACCAGAACAAGAGCACTATGAGCTTCGAATCAGACAAGCGTTTCAACGACTTCAAACATTTTCCCCGTGGCCTGCGTCGCAGTGGCGAATTCACCGTGGCCGAAGCGGACAGTCTGGAAAAATATGGCACCGTGATGCTGGCGCTCTATCAGGGCAACCTGGCCCCGCGCGATGACGTAGAAAGTGCCTTTATCGAACAGGTCAAATCCGGCGCAGCCGGCAACAACCCCCACGCCAAGGTGTGGTTCAAATACCTGAAGGTGATTGGTCCCAAGCGCGTGCACCGTCTGTGCACCGTCGCTGGCGGCGCCAATGAAGATGCTGGTGGCAGCTTTGAAGGCGGCGGTGGCGGCAGCGACGAGTCCCTCGATTAATGGATACCGAGCTGCTTCGGACCTTCATCGAGGTCAGCAAGACCCGGCACTTTGGCCGGGCGGCTGAAAATCTCTACCTGACCCAGTCGGCGGTGAGCTTCCGGATCCGCCAGCTCGAGCAGCAACTCGGGGTCAGCCTGTTTGCCCGTCATCGCAACAACATCCGCCTGACTGCCTCCGGTGAGCGTCTGCTGCCCTACGCAGACGCCATTCTGCATACTTTGGGGCGCGCCAAGCAGGACGTGGCCCTCTCCCCCGGTTTCAGCCAGCAGCTTGCCATCGGCGCACCCGCCGTCTTCTGGGAGCTCGACTTCAACGACTGGCTCAACCATGTCTATGCCCTGGCCCCCGGCCTCGCGGTGCGCCTCGAAACGGCCTCCCGCGAGCACCTCTGTCGCCAGTTGCTGGAGCGCTCCCTCGATCTCGCCCTGCTCTCCGAGCCGACCAAGATCGACGAGATTGCCCTGCACCCCATCGGCGAGCTGGTGTTCGAACTGGTGAGCCGGGAGCCGGCCGCAAACGCCGACAGCCTGATGCAGATGCCCCACATTCATCTCGACTGGGGCACCAGCTTCGAACCGCCATCGAGCCGGTTGCAGAGCCTGCAGAAGACCCCAGTTCTGCATTCAAGCTCCGCCAGCATGGCCCTGCAATTCGTGCTGGCCAACGGCGGCGCCGCCTACCTGCCAAGGCGCATGGTGAGCCCCTTCCTGGAGCAGGGGCAGCTTCATCTGGTGGAAGGGGGCCAATCCCTTAGCCGCCCGCTCTACCTCGCCTATCTGGAGAAATCCGACCGCCGGGAGCTGATCGATCAGCTGCTCACCCTGCCGCTGGGCTGGCATGACGCCGACTTGCGTCAACCGCCTGCCGAATGAAAGAGGGCGATTTCACGCCCAGACCTGTGTTTTCATCTACCCTGGTTATCAGTGCAGCACAAACAACATGAAAAAGGGGCCATCAGGCCCCTTTTGTATGGATGTCTTTGTGCATCAGCCGTGATGGCGACGGTCGTTGGCCTGGGCCAGCAGGGTACGGCTCTCGCGCAGGAACTCCTCCGCCCGCTCGCCGAAGAAGCCGGAAACCTGGCTGAAGGCCTCGATGAAGCCCTCTCTGTCGCCCCGCTCCAGCAACCCAAGCGCCTCGCCGAAGTTCTGGTAGTAGCGGCGGATCATCGCCAGGTTCTGGGGCGACGACAGTATGATGTCGGCGTAGAGATGGGGATCCTGGGCAAACAGCCGTCCCACCATGGCCAGCTCCAGCCGGTAGATGGGAGAGCTTAAGGCAAGCAGACGGTCGATGTTGGCCTGCTCCCGGGAGAGGTGCCAGCCGTAGGCGAAGGTGGCGAAGTGGCGCAGCGCCTGAATAAAGGTCATCGCCTCGTCGTGGGCCCTGGCCTCCACCTGCTGCAAACGCGCCCCCCAGATGGTCATCTGCTCCAGCAGCCACTGGCTGGCGACGGGATCGCGTCCCTGACAGCAGACGATCACCTGCTTGGCGAGGCTCGCCACGTCCGGCCCGAACATGGGGTGCAGCCCCAGCACCGGCCCCTGGTGTACCGCCAGCATATGGGCAAGCGGTTCACTCTTGACGCTGGTCACGTCCACCAGCAGACAGTCCGCCGGCAGGTTGCCGAGCCGGTCGATCACCTGGCAGGTGACGTCGATGGGCACCGCCACCATCACCAGCCCGGCGCCGTGCAGGATCTCGTCGGCGCGTGGCCAATCGGCCTGCCCCAGGGTTTCAACCCGGTAGCCCGAGAGGCTGAACAGGTTGCCGAACAGGCGGCCAAGCTGCCCCTGGCCACCGATGATCACCACCTTGCCGAGCTCAGGCTTCATGCACTTGAAGTGGTGCTCCTTGTCGCTGGCGGACTCCAGAATATAGGACTCGCGCATCACCCGGCGCAGCACGTCCTCGATAAGGTCCCCCGGCACCCCCAGTACCTCGGCCTCGGCGCGGCGGCGGGCCAGCATGCTCGCCTCCCGATCCGGTGCATAGATGGGCAAGCCGTGCCGGCTTTTCACTTCCCCCACTTCCCCCACCAGGGCGAGACGAGCGGCCAGCAGATCAATCAGCTGCTTGTCCACCGCATCTATCTTGTCCCTGAGGGCATTCAACTCTTTCGCCATGTCCAGTCCCTGCTGGCGCCGCCCGCAGCGACGCCCTGTCATTCAAGAGGCAACAAGGTATCACTGCGTGGGCAGTGATACCTCGATGGTTCAATCAGTTGCAACAAGATACCACGGCTTATGCCGATGTTCTGGCCAAAAGTGGTGCCGCCAGCTGGCTGTGGCAGCGGGCCAGCAGCGCATCCGTGGTCTCCCAGTCGATGCAGGCATCGGTGATGGAGACGCCGTAGCGCATCTCGCACTTGGGCTGCTCGCTGGACTGGTTGCCTTCGAACAGGTTGGATTCGAGCATCACCCCGATGATGGAGCGGTTGCCCTCCTGGATCTGGTGAATGACGTTGTCGGCCACCTTGGGCTGCAGCCGGTGATCCTTGCTGGAGTTGCCGTGGCTGCAATCCACCACCAGACCGGGCAGCAGGCCCGCCTTCTCCAGCGCCTCTTCCGCCAGCGACACATTGACCGAGTCGTAGTTCGGGTGCTTGCCGCCGCGCAGGATCACATGGCCATCCGGGTTGCCCTGGGTCTGCAGCAGCGCGACCTGACCCTGCTGGTTGATCCCCATGAAGGCATGAGGACTGGAAGCGGCCTGCAGCGCATTGATGGCGGTGCCGAGGTTGCCGTCGGTGCCGTTCTTGAAGCCGACCGGCATGGAGAGGCCGGACGCCATCTCCCTGTGGGTCTGGGATTCGGTGGTGCGGGCACCGATGGCCGACCAGGAGAAGAGCTCCGCCAGGTATTGCGGGCTGATGGGGTCGAGCGCCTCGGTGGCCAGAGGCAGCTCCAGCTCGGCCAGCCAGCAGAGCAGCTCGCGGGCGCGGTGCAGACCCAGTTCCACGTCAAAGGTGCCGTCCAGGTTCGGATCGTTGATAAAGCCCTTCCAGCCGACCGTGGTGCGCGGCTTCTCAAAGTAGACCCGCATGACAATGTAGAGAGAGTCCTGATAGGCGTCATGCAGCGCTTTGAGTCTGGTTGCGTACTCTTTGGCGGCGTCCATGTCGTGGATGGAGCAGGGTCCACAGATCACCAGCAAGCGGTGATCGCGACGGTGGATGATGTCGGCGATGGTATTGCGGGCCCCTTGCACGAATGCCAGCGCGCGATCGGAGATCGGCAGTTTCTCCTTGAGCTGGGCAGGCGTGATCATCACTTGTTCGGACTGGATATGGATGTTGTTCAGGGGATCTCTTTGCATCTTCTCATTCTCTCTACTGTTTCAAGCCAAGGGCGCTGACCGTATATTTTTGTTTACACAAGTCAGCACTTTGTTACGCAACCGCCCCCACCTTACCAAGGAAAAACAAACAATCAAGTGAAACTAGCGTCTTTGCACGCTGACAGATGGATAAATGACCAATAATGCAGAGTGAAACAACTCAAAAGTAGCGACACGCGAGGCCAAATCAGACCCAAATCGTAAATATTTAATTACACCCATCCATTTCAATATCATCTCTCTGCCCCCTCTCATGACCCCTTATCCGACCCCTCATCCCGGCGATGACCCCGGGCACAAAAAAAGCGGGGCACCTGGCCCTAATGCCGATCAGTTAAGGATCCATTGACCGATCCTCAGGCTGTGTAAGAATCCGAAACTCCTTGTTGGGTTTCGGATTTTTTTATGCGTATCGACCAAGCTCTCGACTTCATTCACGCCTGTCCTCCCGGAAAGTTTGAGTCCCTGTCTGACCTGCTGTCACCTGAACTGGTGCAGGCTTGCTTGGCCGAGACGGGCTCCGTCTCCTTGCGCCGACGGCGCATGCCCATGGAGCGGGTGCTATGGGCCATTATCGGGATGTCCTTGTTTCGTCATGTC